>JBBFMJ010000099.1:0-6581 GCA_037478515.1 Thermoanaerobaculia bacterium | reverse complement strand
GGTTTAATACGAAAGAAAAGATAGAGTTTATTAATATAACTGAAATTGTGGAAGATGCTTTGAAGGAGAGCGGGATAAAGGAAGGTCTTTGCCTTGTAAATGCAATGCATATAACTGCTTCTGTTTTTATAAATGATAATGAAAGGGGACTGCTGGAAGATTTTAAGAAATGGCTTGAAGGACTTGCACCAGAGCAAGTGGAAAGATACAAACATAATTTAACTGGAGAAGAGAATGCCCATGCCCATTTGAAGAGGACAATTATGGGAAGGGAAGTAGTGGTGGCTGTGACAGAAGGAAAACTGGATTTTGGCCCCTGGGAACAGATTTTTTATGGTGAGTTTGATGGAAGGAGAAGGAAAAGGGTTTTAATTAAAATAATCGGGGAATAAAATATTTTTAAAATTTATCTAAATTTAACTTTTCCTTCTATGTATTTTGCTGGCAATACCTCTCTTTCATTTCCCGTTGTGTCAAGTTTTATTAAAGTCAAATCATAATTGGTTCCAATTCCTGTACTTAATCCTCCAACAATTATTTCTTTATCCTTCTGAATTAAAACCTTTGCTCCTTCATCCTCTGACCCTGCAGGACCATTATACACAAAAAGCCATCTTTGGTTTCCTTTATCGCATAAGCTCAAGATAAAAAAATCATTTTTACCTTTATAATTATAGAGATAACCGGTTATATAAAGATTGTTGTCTTCTCCATAAGAAATATCCTTGGCTTCATCTAAAAAATTTGCATCTCCGTCAAGGGTGTATATCCACATCATCTGCCCCTTTCTATTTAAAGATAGGATAAGGGCATTCTGGTTGTAATTTTGCTCTTTGTAATATCCAGCAATGTAAAGGTTTCCATCTTTCCCATAGGTAATGTATTTTCCTTCGTCAGAAGAGCCCCCTCCTCCATCTATTTTAAATTCCCATATTTTTTTTCCTGATGGATGTATAGAAATTACAATTAAATCCATCCCTGTATCCATATTAGCACAGAAGCCAGTTATATAAAGATTCCCATCATCTCCATAAACAAAGGAATTTGCTTTATCATCCTCATTAAAACCACCTTCATACCTATAAATCCACCTTTCCTTTCCATTTCTTTTTAAACTTATTAAAATCCAATCATAGGTTCTATTTTTATTTAGTAGATTTGCCAAAAGATACAAATTACCATCTCTTCCAAAGATTATTTTATAATTCTCAGCTTGCTGCACTTCTCCGTCTTCCCATTCATATCCCCATAGAAAATTTCCATTTTTGTCCAAACTAAAAATGTAAATATCTTTGTCAGTTCTACCTGATATATAAAGATTTCCATCATGCCCATAGGTTAAAGCATATCCTGACCCTATAATATCCTCATTTATCCATAATACATCTCCTTCTTTATTAAGGGATATAACATAAAAGAAACTTTGCCAGTTTTCTTTTGAAATAGCTCCAAGACCATATAAATTTCCATCTTTACCAAAGGAAAGTGCCCTTGCCTCAGCCCAATAGATTCCTTGCTTTTCATATATCCACTTTTCCTTTCCGTCTCTATCCACACATAAAATAGTAAAATTATGAAAACCGGAAGAATAAAGGGAAAGGTAGGAATTTCCTTCATCATCATAAACAAGAGAATTGGCCATTTCATCACTGCAGCCATAGGTATTATACTCGTAGCTCCATATTTTATTGCCCATATGGTCAAATGCTAATAAGAGTAAATTACAAAGGCCAGAGCAATTAGCCACTCCAAGATAAATATTGCCATTTTTATCTTGAGCTCCACAGGAGGCAAAGGACCTTTTTCCCAAGTTTTCTGTCAGAAGAAAATTTAGGTCTCCATTCTTACTAAAATTTAAAAGTACATAGTCCGCCTCATCTCCATATCCGGTATATCCTGAAACAAATATATTTTGATAATCATCTGAAAATATGGAATAAGGGATTGAAGTGGGTTTATTGGGATCATAAAAAAGGTATTCCCATATTCTATTTCCAGAGCTGTCTAAACTTAAAATAAAAATCCCGCCAAACCAGGTATAAATTCTTGCTTGATAAACTGTATATATATTTCCTTCCCCATCACATAAAATTGGCGTTAAAATTTCAGGTCCAGAGGTACTTCTTTTGTATTCAAAGAGATTGTATTCCCATCTTATATTTCCATTGCTATCAAAACCCATAATTATTGGATTATCATAATCCGTTACACCAAAAATGTAAACATTTGAATTTTTATCACAGCAAATGGAGTGGGCAGAGGAAAAGAAACCATAATATTGAAAAAACCATCTCTCTTTTCCAGAATTGGTTAAACTAACTACATAAATGTTACCTTCAATTTCTCCTGCAACATAAATATTGCCATCGGGGGCATAACATAAAGAATAAGCATAAGCATAATAACCCTGGAATTGGCTTTTACGATAATATGTCCATCTTTTATTTCCATAATTTGTCAGGGATAAAACAATAAACTCTCCTGAGGAGCTTCCAGCAATATAAAGATTTTCATCTTCCCCATAAACTATAGAATATGCAAAATCAGAGCCATAGCTTTTATGGATATATTGCCAGAGTTCATTACCATCCCTGTCTAGAGAAATTATCAGTAAGGAATCTTCATCATAATAATCAGCTGCTTTTCCAAGAAAATAGAGATTTCTATCTTTGCCATATGTTATTTTTAGGGCATCATCATAGTATTTTTCATAATTGGTAAAGACATATTCCCACCTAAAATTTCCATTTTCATCCAGGGAAATTATTCTAATTACCCTTCTATCGGCACCATTGTGGATGCTCTGGCTTACAAAAGCACAGTATACATTCCCTTCTTCATCATAGGTTATTGCTTTAGGTATTTCACTGGCTTCTTTTCCATAATATTTATAAATCCATTTCAATTTCTGGGCAATTCCTGAATCTATATTTAAACTTAAGATTAAAAAGATAAGGATTAAAGACCTCATAAATTCCATCATTTTATTTTACGTTAAAGGTTAAAAAATTGTAAATTTTTTATATTGGAAAAAAGAATTTTAATATTCCATAAAAGGTTTTTAAAATAGTATCGGCTTCCTCTTCTTCCTGTGCTACCAATTCAAAGTTTTGCACAGATGGTTTTAATGTAATTTTTGTCTCTTCCTTTAATTTTTTTATCTTTTCCTGATAAATTTCTTTAAATTTTTTTGCCTCTCCTCTGTCAAACCACATACCATGGCATTTATTACAATAATCAATCTGGAAAGGAATTTTAAAGGAAGGGTTTCTGTATTTTCCCATTTTTATGCTGCATACAGGACATAAGAATTCTTCTTTATCTTCCTTTTCATCTAAAATAGAAAAATTATCAATTTTTTCAATCTCCTCTATTTTTGTTTTAAAAATTTCATACCTGTCAAAGAAAATTCCACAGCCCTGAGGACATCTGTCTACTGAAATTTCTCTTCCATAAATATCAACGGTTTTTATTTCTTCCAGCACCTCACCACATCGGGGACATTTCTTCATTTAAAACCCATTTTTTTTAAAATCTTAATAAATAATTTAAAAACCTCGTTTTCATTTAAATTGGAGGTATCAACTGGGATAGAAGAAGGGGAAAACTTTAAAGGAGAAATTTCTCTTTCCCTGTCTCTCTTATCTCTTTCTTCTATATCCAGGGCAATTTTTCCCCAGTTTCCATCAATTTGCCTGTATCTTCGCCAGACCCTTATCTCTTCTCTGGCATATATATAAAATTTAAAAGGTGTCTCTGGAAAGACCACAGTGGTTGTATCTCTCCCTTCCACCACAGCTCCATTTTTGATGCCAAATTCCCTCTGAAGATATACCATTTTTTCCCTTACCTTTTTGTATTGTGCCACTATGGAAGCCCCCCTTCCTGTCTCTTCAGAATTTAAAATTTCGAAGGAAAGGGATGGAAAAACTTCTTTATACTCCGGAAGCACTCTTTCCACTTCCTTTTCATTTAAAAGGTCAATTTTTTTTTCAAGACAGAGGTAGGAAAATGCCCTGTACATTTTTCCTGTATCCAGGTAGGGAATGTTAAAATGATTTGAAAGTTTTTTTGCCAGGGTGGACTTTCCTACTCCTGAAGGACCATCTATGGCAATTATTTTCACAGGACTTTTTGTAGAGCTTTGATGAGTTTTAAATTTTCTTCCCTCTTCCCAATAGAAATCCTAAGGCAGGTGGGTAAATTATAATTTTTTACAGGCCTTACAATTACCCCTTCTTTTAATAATTTATTGTAAATCTCCATAGAATCCTTTCTAAAGTCCACTAAAACAAAATTTGTCACTGAGGGGATCACGAAAAGCCCCATCTTTTTCAGTTCCTCAGTCAAAAATTTTAATTCCTCTTCATTTAATTTTTTTGATTTTTCTACAAATTCATAATCTTCCAGGGCTGCCATTGCTGCTGCCTGTGCCAAGGAATTGGTATTGAAAGGAGATCTAACCCTATTCATATATCCAGTTATCTCTTCTTTTGAGAGCCCATAACCAATTCTTAAACCAGCAAGCCCATAAATCTTTGAAAAGGTTCTCAATACCAGCAAATTGGCTCCCTTTTTTAAATCCTCAAAGGCATCGGGATAGTCATCCTTTTTTATATATTCAAAATATGCCTGGTCTGCAATTAGAAGGGTATCCTCTGGAAGGGCTTCAACTATCCTTTCCCATTCTTCTTTTTTTATATAGGTGCCCAAAGGGTTTGAAGGGTTATCTATGTAAATAATCCTTGTATTTTTGTTAATGTTTTTTATAATACCATCCACATCATAAAAGTAATTTTTAAAGGGGACTTCAATTATTTTAAGTCCCATACTCAAAGCCACTAGTTTGCACATTATAAAGGAAGAAGCAGGGATTATGACTTCATCTCCCTTTTCGCAAAAAGTTCTCACAGCCAATTCAATCAAGTCCACACTTCCATTTCCTAAAATCACCCCATCGGTGCTCCAGTTAAATTTTTCAGCAATTTTTTTTCTTAAATAAAAACCACTGCCATCAGGATATAGATTTAATTTAGGTATCTCTGAAACAATCCTTGCCAGTGCCTTTGGAGAAGGACCTAAAGGGTTTTCATTGGATGCCAGTTTAATGCTTTCTTTAATTCCCAGTTCTCTCTCCAGTTCCTCTGTGGGCTTTCCTGGAATATAAGGTTGTAAATTTTTAATGTTTTCTGGAACCTTCATTTTTACCCCCTTTAATTAATGACTCTATTTCTTCCTTTTTTAATTTTCTAAACTCTCCTGGTTTTAAATCTTTAAGTTTAAAGTTTCCAATGGCTACTCTTTTTATTTTTTCTGCTGGAAATCCCAGGTATCCACACATTTTTTTAATTTGATGGGTGTAGCCCTGAAAGAGATGGATTTCCAGCCAGGTATGGTTTCCTTCTGTCTTTTTTATTTTTTTTACAAATTCCATCTTTTGAAATTTTCCATCAATGACCATCCCTTTTATCCATCTTTGGAAAGCTTTTTGATCTGGTTCACCCTGAACTTTGACATAATAAACCTTTTTTACCTTAAATTTAGGGTGCTGGATGCTTTGTGCCCAATCCCCATCATTGGTTAAAAACATAAGTCCTTCTGAATAGAAATCCAGCCGTCCCACTGGTTTTATCCCTTTGGGAAGAGTTTTTATAAAATCCCCAATGCATTTTCTACCTTCGGGATCAAATAGAGTCGAGACAACCCCCTTTGGCTTATAAAAGGAATAATAAAGGGGTTCTTTAAGTTTTACCCTTTTTTCATTTACCTTAACTATGTCTTTTTGGGGATCTATTTTTTTGGAAAGGGAAGTACAGACCTCACCATTTACCTTTACCACCCCAGCTTTTATAAGTTCCTCTGCCTTTCTTCTGGATTCCACTCCTGCCATTGACAAGAATTTATTCAATCTCAAGAGCACTCAGTTCCTCCACTTTTGGAAGGTCTTCCAAACTATTCAAACCAAATCTTATCAGAAATTCTTCTGTGGTTCCAAAGAGAAAGGGTTTACCCACCACATTTTTTCTTCCTATTATCTTTATCATTTTCTTTTCCAACAAGTTTTTTATTACTCCACTGGAGGCAATACCCCTTATGGCATTTATTTCTGGAATGGTAATTGGCTGATTATAAGCTATGATGGCAAGGACTTCAAAGGCAGCCCTGGAAAAGGTATGCTTTAAATTTTTCTGGTAAAAAGAAGTCACATAGGGCTCCATCTGGGGTCTTGTAATAAGGCGAATGCCTGTGGCTACCCTCTGAATCATTATTCCACTGTGTTCTTCATTAAAATGCTTTTCCAGATGAGAAAGCGCCTCTTCCCAGCCCTCCTTATCTTTATCTTCTGTAATTTCCATTACCTGATTTAATTTTAAGGGCTTGGTGCTTAAAAGAAGCAGAGCTTCCAGTATGCTAATCCTTTCTTTAAGTTCCATATTTTTCAAGCATATTCTTCAAATATTAAATCTTTAGGTATTTCCTTTAAGTATATCAAATAAATTTCATCTTTTCTATCTTTAATTAAATATTTTATACACCCCAGTCTGATGAGTTCCAGGACAGAGAGAAAAGCAGTTATAACT
>JBBFMJ010000098.1:0-6711 GCA_037478515.1 Thermoanaerobaculia bacterium | reverse complement strand
GGCACGATAAAGAAAAAATCTTAGAATATTTAAAAAATAGCAAATTTGAATTATTTATGGGAAAAGGGGAAGAAAATTTAAATAATAAATTTTTTCCTTTAAAAGAAAATGAAGATTATTTGGAAGTTATAAAAAATTCATTAAATAAATTAAAGTTATTAAAAAAACCCTATTTTCTTTTAATTGAAGCAGGGAAAATTGATTGGGCATGCCATGACAATGATCTGGAAAGTTTAAAAAAGGAAGTTTCCAAAGCAAAAAAATCATAGATTTTTTAATGGAAATTTCACTTCTGGAAAAGGATACCATTATCTTTATAACAGCAGACCATGAAACAGGGGGTTTTGATTTTAAAAGTTCTACTTTCAGCACAAAAATGCACACCAGCACACCTGTCTTTGTCTTTTCCACACAGCCCTTTGAAGAATTTCTGCTAAACCAACCCCATCTCCACCGGCATATTTTGAAATTTTTGAAACAATAATATATGTTAAAATAATCAGAGAAAGGAGTATGTATGAAAAAATTTATTTTTATCTTTTTAACCCTTACAGTTTTTTCTTTTTCCCAGCCCCATAAGATTCCAGCTAAAAATCCTCTAACCTTGCCTCTACCTTCCTTTAATGAAAAAATAGAAATTCCTGAAAATGCAAGCAGTCCAATAGAAAAAATTGTCCCTCCTCTTTTTATGAAACTGGACCAGGGAAAACCGATAAAAGTCCTTATAACCTTAATGGATCCACCTTATGAAGGCACTTTAAGAGAAGAAGTTGTTACCTTTATGGAACAAAAATTCATAGAAAGGAATAATCTTTGGGGTTCAGAAGGGCTGAAAGCCATTTACAATTTCCCAATTATCATTGCAAAACTAAGCCCTGAAAAAATTTTAGAAATTGCCGAAGACCCCTGGGTTTTTGGAATTGAAGAGGATATAAAACTTTATGCTGCAAGGACTGAAGGTGGAGCACTTATTGCTTCAGACCAGTTAAGGGCAATGGGTGGGAGAGGGGCAAATGTTTCTGTAGCAGTGCTGGACACTGGAATATACTATTACCACCCGGAACTCCCATCAGGGTCAAAGGTTGTTGCAGAAGGCGATTACACAAACACAACGGGAAATGGCTTAGATGATGAAGGGCATGGGACTGCCTGTGCTGGAATAATTGCTGGCTTGAATGGTGGTATGGCACCCGATGCCCAGCTCTGGGCTTTAAAAGTTCTGGATTCAGAGGGTTCCGGTGACCTTTCCTGGTCTGTGGCAGCCCTTGCAGATGTATATAATTACAGAAATGATTATGGCTATCCCGTGAGGGTTGTAAATATGTCCCTTTCTGCTTCTTCCATTTATGATACTGATTGTAATTCCGTCTATCCTGCTATGACTTCCATCTATCAGAAACTTTACAATGTGAATGTTTTCATAGTAAATGCTGCCGGAAATGATGGATGTTCTAATGGAGTTTCTTTTCCCTCTTGCATCTCCTATGCCATATCTGTGGGAGCTGTATATGATGCAAATATTGGCGGAGCTTCCTTTGGTTCTGGCTCCTGCATGTCAAATGGATGTACAGATTCCACAACTCAAGCAGATAAAATATCCTGCTACTCCAATTCGGGAAATCGTCTGGATGTATGGGCACCTGCCCATTGTGCCAGGACACCAAAAATTGGAACTGGCTATGAGACCTGTTTTGGTGGAACCTCTGCTGCTGCCCCTTACACCTCAGGAGTGGCAGCTCAAATAATTTCTTTAAGGTCCCAGACAACCCCGGCAGAACTCAAAAACGCCCTAAAGAGCACTGGCTCTTCCATAACGGATTCCAGAAATGGAGTTACCAGAAAAAGGATAAATGCCAAAGAAGCCTATCAATATTTAACCGGTGGAACCACTACTGCCTATAGCCAGTGGATTGCCGTGGCAACCCATGCAGAGGGTTCTGGGGGTACTCAATGGAGAACCGATGTGGGAGTTGTAAACAAAGAGTCCTCCACTGCTAACTTTGAATTTTATCTTTATACCTCTTCAGGCACTTTAAAGGGCACTGCTTCTGTTTCTGCAAATGGGAGTGCCATTTATCCAGATATTGTAAACCAATTAAAATACACTGGATCTGGCTCCATGGAGGTTCGCTCTGATAGAAATTTCATTTTAACTTCCAGAACCTACAATCAGTCCTCCCTTGGAACCTTCGGACAATTTCTGGATGGTTATACCACCTCTCAGGGTTTAAAGGCAGGGGACATTGCCTATCTGGGACAACTTACAGAAAACTCCTCTTTCAGGACAAATATTGCCTTCACCAATACTGGAACCACTTCTGCATCCCTTACGGTCTATCTATATAATTCTTCTGGATCACAGCTGGCAAGTTACAATGTGACATTAAATCCAGGGGAATTCAAACAGGAACTCCAGCCCTTTAAAAACAAAGCAGGGCAGACAAATATGGCATCGGGCTATGCAAAGGTTGTGGTAAATTCTGGCTCTGGAATAATTGGATACGCCTCCGTTGTGGACAATGGTTATGGAGATGGAACCACCATACCCTTGAAAAAATAGTCAAATTCAAGTGAAATAAATCTGGCTTAAATTTTTTTATAATAATATTATGTCCATTGTCTTTGCAAAGGGACTGAAAAAGTACTATAAAGATTTTCTGGCAGTCAGGGGTGTGGATTTTGAAATCCATAAAGGCGAGTGCTTTGGATTTTTAGGACCCAACGGGGCAGGTAAGACCACGGTTATGAAAATGATTCAGTGTTTTATGCCCCCTTCTGAAGGAACCCTGGAGGTCTTTGAAAAGGATGTTTTAAAGTATCCATCAGAGATAAAGGAAAAAATAGGCGTTATGCCCCAGGAAAATAATTTAGACCCTGACCTTTCTGTGGAGGAAAATTTAATGGTCTATGCTAATTATTTTGATATAAAGAAAAAAAAGGCAAGGGAAAGGGCAGAGGAGCTTTTAAAATTTGTAGAGATGGAGAATTTAAAAAAAAGTAAAATTGAAGAACTTTCAGGAGGAATGAAAAGAAAACTGGTCCTGGCAAGGGCGCTCATAAATGATCCGGAATTGATAATTTTAGATGAGCCCACCACAGGTCTGGACCCCCATTCAAGGCATAATGTATGGGATATGCTTAAGTTTTTAAAATCCCAGGGGAAGACCTCAATCCTTACAACCCATTATATAGAAGAAGCAGATAGATTATGCACCAGAGTTGCTATTATGGACACAGGGAAAATTGTAGAGATTGATTCTCCAAAAATTTTAAAAGAAAAATACGGTGGAGATTTGGAAGAGGTCTATTTAAAGATTACGGGGAAAAAGCTTGAAAATTAAAAGGGCACTAAAGGTCTGGCAGAGGAATTTCAAGGTCTATACAAAACTTTACAGGTCCAGCTTTGCTTTGAATTTTTTTGACCCTTTGATATACCTCATTGCCTTAGGTTTTGGACTGGGGGGATATGTCAGGGAAATAGAAGGGGTCCCTTATATCAAATTTATAGCCAGTGGAATAATTGCCACTTCAGCCATCTTTGCTGCCATTTATGAATGCACCTATGGAACCTATGTGAGGATGAATTTTCAAAAAACCTTTGAGGGAATCCTTGCCACTCCTATAAATATAAAAGAACTGACCCTGGGAGAAATCCTGTGGGGTTCTACCAAGAGTTTAATCTATGGCTTTACTATAATTATTGTCATTTTTCTCTTTGGCCTCGTTGATTCCCCTTCTGTCCTCCTTGCCCTCCCCTTTGTTTTCCTCAGTGGTTTCTTGTTTTCCCAGCTTTCCATTATAATAGTCACCATAATCCCTGGAATTGAGTCTTTCAATTACTTTTACACCTTGGTAATTACTCCCCTATTTTTATTTTCCGGGGTATTTTTTCCCTTAAAGGGACTTCCTGAATTTATTGAAATAATTGCTTTTTTTAATCCTTTTTACCACAGTGTAAATATTTGCAGGGGTTTTGCTCTGGGAAATGCCTTTTTCCTCTGGAAGGATGCCCTTTGGCTTTTTCTGGTATCTGTTCTCATTTTTCCCCTTCCCTTTAAATTGATGAGAAAAAAAATCATTCCTTAAGCCCCCTGCCTTGATTTAAAGGGATTTTTAAATTATAATAACTTTATGTCAGAAGACCAGAGACCAAGTGGTTCAATAAGAGTTCCAGAGGGATTGTGGGTAAAGTGTAAAAAATGCAAGGAAATTATCTATTACAAGGAAGTCCAGAAACTCCAAAAGGTCTGCCCCAAATGTGGCTTCCATTTTTATATCTCTGCCAGGGATAGGTTTGAAATCCTATTTGATGAAGGAAAATATGATATTTTTGAAAATTGTATAATACCCCTGGATCCCTTAAAATTTAAAGATCGCAAAAAATACAGGGACAGGTTAAAGGAAGCAGAGGAAAAGACAAAAGTAAATGAAGCGGTACTGAATGCAGAAGGAAAAATAGGCGGGATTCCTGTGATCCTTTGCTGTATGGAATATGAATTCATTGGTGGCTCTATGGGTTCTGTGGTGGGAGAGAAGATAACCAGGGCAGCTGAAAAGGCATTGAAGGAGAGAAAACCCCTCATAATAATCTCTGCTTCCGGTGGAGCCAGGATGCAGGAAGGAATTTTTTCCCTTATGCAAATGGCAAAAATCTCCTCAGCTATTGCAAAACTAAAAGAGACAGATATACCTTATATCTCCATCCTTACAGACCCCACCACTGGCGGTGTCACTGCATCCTATGCTATGCAGGGAGATATAAACATTGCAGAGCCTGGAGCCCTTATTGGTTTTGCAGGTCCCAGGGTAATCGAACAGACCATAAAGCAAAAACTTCCCGAGGGCTTTCAAACAGCAGAATTCCTTCAGGAACACGGGATGATAGATATGGTGGTTCCAAGAAATAAAATGAGGGAGACCTTAATAAAACTTTTAAAACTTCTATGGACCCCTTAAAATATTTAGAGGAATTAAAACCTTCCTATATGAGTTTGGGCCTGGAGCGCCTTGAAAATTTAAAGGAAAAAATACCTATTCAATTTCCTGAAAATAATGTTATTGTAGCAGGGACAAATGGAAAGGGTTCCACCTGTGCTTTCCTCTCTTCTATTTTAAAAAATTCAGGTTTTAAAGTGGGTTTTTTTTCTTCCCCTCACCTTATTGATGTATCAGAGAGAATCAGAATAAATAATGAGCCCATCCAGAAGGATGATTTTAAAAAATATATTCTTTTTTTAAAGGAAATTCTTGATAAAAATAAAATTTCCCTAACCTATTTTGAATTTCTCACAGTCCTTTCCCTGATTTATTTTAAGGAGAAAAATACTGATATAAATTTACTGGAAGTGGGACTGGGTGGGAAACTGGATGCCACAAACATAGCCAGTTCCCTTTTAGGAATTATAACTTCCATCTCCTACGACCACACAAAAATTTTAGGGAATTCTCTTAAAAAAATTGCCATAGAAAAGGCAGGGATAATAAAAAATTCAGTCCCAACCCTCGTTTCTTTTCAAAAAAAACCAGTTTTGAGGGTCATAAGGGAAGAAGCATTAAAAAAATCTTCTCCCCTCCATCAACTTAAGGAGGAAATAAATATAAAGGACATAAGAATAAGTATTGATGGCATATCTTACAGATTAATTACTCCCCAAAGAAATTATGAAATTTTTACAAATTTTCTGGGAGAGTATCAGATAGAAAATTCTGCCCTTTCCATAAGAGCCGCTGAAATACTTTCAGAAAGGATGAAATTTCCCTTAACCAATGAAAGCATCCAGAGGGGAATCTCCTCTGCTCAATGGGAATGTCGGCTTAAAAAATACGAAAACAATGGAAAAACCATCTTTATTGATGGAGCCCATAATATTGGAGGCATAAAAGCCCTCTCAAAATCCCTTCAAAAATTAAACTTTAATAATTTAAAAATTGGTTTTTTCTCTTTCAAGGACAAAAATCCTGAAAAACTTCTGAAAAAATTATTGCCTTTTTCAAAAAAAATATACTTTTTTAATTTAAATAATGAAAGAAGCCCGGGCTTTGAAGAATGGTTGAGGATTGCCAGAGATTTAAAAATTAAGGACTATGAAATTGTAGAAGAGGATAAGATTGGAGAAGTTATTGAAAAAGAAAAGATTGACCTTTTCACTGGCTCATTATATTTTGCAGGGGAGGTTTTAAAATGGCTGAAAAGATAGGGATTGCTTCAGACCATGCTGGTTTTGAACTAAAGGAAATTTTAGTTAAGTATTTAAAGGAAAAAGGTTTTGAAATTTATAATATGGGGACCTTTAATGGCTATGAATCTGTGGACTACCCTGATTTTGCCTGCAAGGTTGCAGAAGGCATAAGAAAGAGAAAATTTAAAAGGGGTATTTTAATATGTGGAACTGGAATAGGAATGGCAATTATGGCAAACAGGTTCAAGGAGATAAGGGCTGCAAACTGTAATGATGTCTACACTGCAAAACTTGCCCGGGAGCACAACGATGCCAATATTTTAACCTTGGGTGCAAGGGTAATTGCTCCTGAACTGGCAAAATCAATTGTGGATATCTTTCTCACAACACCTTTTTCCTCAAAAACTCCCCGGCACAGAAAGAGGGTGAGGAAGCTTTCAGCTGGTTGTGATAGTGAAAATATAAATAAATAAGTTCCAGAAGCATTAAAAATGGTGTTATTGAAATCTTTACCTTGGATTCTTCCTCATGG
>JBBFMJ010000097.1:0-6732 GCA_037478515.1 Thermoanaerobaculia bacterium | reverse complement strand
CCTTTCACCCAAAACAATACAATCATAATCAACTTCCTTTGAAACTTTTAAAAAACCCTCAATTCCCTTTGTGGAAGTAAAGAGAAGCACAGAATTTTTATCCATAACAAAATCTTTTACTCTAAAAAATCTATAAATTTGTACTGGAACACAAAAAGCATCTATTTTTTCCTTTTTCAGGGCTTTAAGCCATTTTATTCCATCTTTTTTTGACCTGGTTAAAACTACCTTAAATCTTTTCAATTATCTCATCTGCTCCTTTAATGAGCAAATTATTTGCCAGCCCCTCACCTAATTCTTCAGGGTCATCTCCAATCCCTTCAATTCTTAAAAAATTTGAGCCATCAGGAAGGGAAATAAAGGAAACCATATGGTATAAATCCTTTTCCTTTCTGCAATAACCACCTATCGGGACCTTGCAGGAACCTTTCAGGGTTTTAAGAAAAGCCCTTTCTGCAATCACCACTTCTTCCGTTTCCCTGTCATTTAAAATCTGCCTCAATTTATCAACTCTTTCATCTCCTTCCCTCCCTTCCACAGCAATTACCGCCTGCCCCACGGCTGGAATGAGTTCAAAGGGGTCAAAGATATGGCCTGCCCTGTTTTCAAGCCCCATTCTTTTTAGCCCTGCCAAAGCCAGCACCACCCCATCCAAATTTTGTGTTTGAATTTTATTTAACCTGGTTTCCAGGTTTCCCCTTATGGGAACAACTTTTACATTTCCAAAAATCCTTTCAATTTGAACTTTTCTCCTCAAAGAAGAAGTCCCCAGTACCATACCTTCCTTTATTTTTTCCTTTAAAACAATACAGTCCCTTGGGTCTTCCCTTTTTAAAAAAGAGATAAGTTTCAAACCCCTTGGAAGTTCAAAAGGGACATCCTTTAAACTATGGACTGCTATATCACATCTAAAATCCAGAAGTGCTTCCTCTATCTCCTTTACAAAAAGACCTTTTCCTCCAAAATCTGAAAGGGTTTTATCCTTTAATTTATCTCCAGTGGTTACAATGGGCAGAATCTCCACCTCAATTCCCCTCTTCTGGAGCATATCTTTTACCAGATTTGTCTGGTAAAGGGCAAGATTTGATTTTCTTGTTCCAATTATAATTTTCATAATTTCCCCAGTCCTAAAAATCTTTTTATCAAATTTTGAGCACCTTTTTTTGGTTTTACCTTTTTTACTTCTTCAAAAAAAGGATGCAGTATTTTTTGAAGAAGCCCATCAGCAAAGATTTCTATCTCTTTTTTCTGTTTTTCATTAAAATCAGGGGATTTTTTAAAGAGCTTTTCCATCTCTTCTCTTTTTAAATTCCAGATATAATCCCTTATCTCCTGAATAAAAGGTGCTATTTTTAAAACTTCCCATCGGTTTTGAAATTTTTTAATCTCCTCGAAAATTATCTTTTCTGCTTCAAAAATGCTTTCTTCCCTCTGTTTTCTATTTTCTTCAGCAATGGCATTTAAGTCATCAATGTTGTATAAAAAACAACCTTCCAGCTGGGAAACCTCTTTCTCCACATCTGGGGGGACTGCCATATCAATTATTATGATGGGTCTGTATTTTCTTTTCTTAAAGAAACCTTTAAAATCCTCCATTTTTATTATTGGCTCTTGAGAGGAGGTACAGGTTATGACCAGATCTGCTCTTGAAAGGAACTCCTCTTTCATTTTTAAAGAATATCCTTCTCCCTTAAATTTCTCTGCCAGCTCCTCTGCCTTTTCTTCAGTCCTGTTTAAAACAACTATTCTTTTTACTCCATTTTCTTTAAGGTGCATCAGGGAAATTTCAGCCATCTCCCCTGCTCCAATGAATAAAACCTCAAGTTCTTCCAGATTTTCAAATACCTTTTTAGCCAGTTCCACTGCCACATAAGGGACAGAGACAGCCCCTTCGCCTATATTTGTTTCAGTCCTTACCTTTTTCCCAACCTTTAAAGAAACCTGAAAAAGTTCATTTAAAAGGGTATTGGTTGCCCCCTTTTTTAAAAAAAACTCGTAAGCATCCTTTACCTGTCCTAATATCTGGGGTTCTCCCACCACCATAGAATCCAGGCTGGATACCACAAAAAAAAGATGCTCCACCACAGAAAGGTCTCTTAAAATATAAAAATACTCCTCGGAAACCTTTAAATCCCCTACCTTTTTTAAAACATAAGACAGAACTTCCCTTTCCACTTTTTCTTCAGAGGTAAAATAAAATTCAGAGCGATTACAGGTATAAAGCCACACACCACCAGAAATTTTGTTTTCACCTTTTAAAGAGATTATAAAATCCAGGAACCTTTCATTGGGAATTGCCAGCTTTTCCCTAACTTCAAGGGGTGCTGTTTTATAATTTAAGCCAACACAAAAAAGATTGTACATTTTTAAAATATTCTAATCCCTGCTATGGCAAGAAAAATTGAAAATATTCCCAAAAGGTAAAGAAAAAAGACCTTCCTTCCCCTCCAACCATAGTTTTTCTGAATAAAATAAATGAAACTAAAAAACATCCAAGACAAAGTAGCAAAGGTCTCCTTTAAAGTAAAATTTGTTATAACTCCCTTTGCTTTATAAGACCAGAAATAGCCCATAAATATTCCAAGAGTATAAACCAAATACCCATCCCTTAAAGATTTAAAACTTAAAGTATTACACCTTTCAAGAGAAGGAAATATGGAAGAGGAAAAGAGGGGTTTCTTATTTTTTAACCTCTCTTCCTGAATATTGTAAATAAAAGAATAGATAAGGGCAGAAAAAAGCCCACCAACTCCAATTATGGTAAGTATAATGTGTGTTATAAAGAAAAAGGAAGAAAAGTTTTTAATTTCTATTTGGGTGGTGGGGACTGCCACAGAAAGAGCTGAAATCAAAAAGGATAAAATAAAGAAAAAGGGCTGCCCTGCACTGGTTCTTCTTATAAATTTAATTAAAAAATAAACCAGAAGCAAACTCAAAGAAAGGAAAGAAAGTGCCTGATGCATATTTACATTTCTGGCGGGACAAAAAATACAGGATACAAGGTGGAATAAAAAGCCAGAAAGGAAGAGATATTCAGCAAAAACTGAAAATTTTAATTTTTTAAAAAATAATACAACAATCCCTGCAAAATAAAAAAGCAAGGCAGAGAGAAAAAAATATTTTGCCAGTATCAACTTTATAAAAACAGCGGTGCCAGAACCAGGGTTATTGTGGAGAGAAGTTTAATCAAAACATGGAGAGAAGGGCCTGCTGTATCCTTGAAAGGATCTCCAACAGTATCTCCCACCACTGCTGCTGCATGGGTTGGATTTTTCATCCTTTTACCATCTTTGTCTTCTATAAATTTTCCACCATGTGCACCTGCTTCAATGTATTTTTTTGCATTGTCCCAGGCAGCCCCACCATTGTTTAGAAATAAAGCAACCAGTATTCCCACAATAGTTCCAACCATTAAAAGCCCAGCAACTGCTTCAGCTGCAATCAATTTATCGCTTTCAGTTATGAAAATTCTAAAGATTACACCCACCGAAACAGGCATAAGGACTGCCAGAAGCCCAGGGGCTATCATTCTCTTTAGGGCTGCTTTTGTAACTATATCCACACAAACCCCGTAATCTGGTTTAAAATTTTCAGGAAACTTAATGATATCATTTTCCCTGGGAAGGGCTGAAAATTGCCTTCTTACCTCTTCTATAATTGACTTTGCTGCTTTTCCCACTGCTTTAATGGCAAGGGCTGAAAATAAAAATACCAGCATTGCACCTAAAAGTGCTCCTACAAATACAACTGGTTTTCCTAAATCAACCTTGAAATGATAATCATGTCCTAATCCCGCATATTGAATTACTTCATCAATGTACGCCTGAAATAGTAAAAATGCAGCAAGCCCTGCTGAGCCAACTGCATAACCCTTCGTAAGTGCTTTTGTTGTATTTCCAATAGCATCCAATCTTTCAATCCTCCTCCTTGCATCCCCTCCCTGCCCTGACATTTCAATTATTCCACCAGCATTGTCTGCAATGGGACCAAAGGTATCCATTGCAAGGATAAAGGCAGCTGTTGAAAGCATTCCCATTGTTGCAACTGCAGTTCCAAAGAGACCTGCGTTGGGAAGCCCTGTTAAATACCCAAGATAGTATGCAATTAGAAGCGCAGCTCCCAGGACAATTGCTGGTATCCAGGTGCATTCAAAACCAACACTTACACCAGTTATTATATTTGTAGCAGGTCCAGTTGTTGAACTTTCTGCAATTGTCTTAACTGGCCTGAACCTATCTTCAGTGTAATAAATTGTGATATAGACAAAGGCAACAGAGGTTAAAACCCCCACAATTCCACAGATAAAGAAATGGATCCAGGCATTTGGTTTTTCAGGAGTGTAAAGAAGCCAGCGGGAGGCAATTCCAAAAAATACCATTGCCAAAAATACTGCTAAATAATATCCCCTATTCATTGCTTGCATAGGATCCATCTTTTCTTCCCTGTCCATTTTTACAAACATTATTCCAATGATGGAAGCAAGTATTCCAAAGGCACGGGCTACCAGAGGAAACATCATAACCCCAATCACCCCTTGGGCAAAAGTAATGTTCATGGAACTTGCAGAAGAAGCAAGGACGGCACCTAAGATCATTGCTCCAATGTTTTCTGCAGCAGTGGATTCAAAAAGGTCAGCACCACGACCTGCACAATCCCCTACATTATCTCCTACCAGATCAGCCACAACTGCTGGGTTTCTGGGGTCATCTTCAGGAATACCTGCTTCAACTTTTCCAACCAAATCTGCACCCACATCTGCTGCTTTTGTATAAATTCCACCACCCAGTTGTGCAAAGAGTGCCACAAAGGATGCGCCAAAACCATAACCCACAATGAGTAATGGTATCTTTGTGGGCTCTACCTTTGAAAAAAGATAAACAAGAGTATAAAGCCCTGCCACACCCACCAGAGACATTGCAACAATCATAAGTCCAGAAACAGCCCCGCCTCTTAAAGCAATCCTTAAAGCCTCATTTAAAGACCCTAAAACCCCTTGGGCAGTCCTTATGTTTGACCTTATGGAAACCCACATCCCCATATATCCAGCAAAAACAGAACAGAGGGCACCAAAAATAAAAGATATGGCAATCCACATTGCAAGTTCTAAAGAATTGGAGACAGGGTCAAAGGGCCTTGAAGTTCTTATAAAACCATAACCTATAAATAAGACAAGGGCAAAAATTCCTGCCAGAATTAAAATAGTTGTATTCTGTCTTTTAAGGAATGCTTCTGCCCCTTCCTTTATGGCATTATAGACAAAGTTCATTTTTTCATTTCCCATATTTTTAGAGAGTACCCAGCGAGCAAGATAAAATGCAAAAAAAAGTCCCAGAAAGCTAAAAAGAAAAATTAAAACCAAGATCAAAGTCATATTCCCTCCTAAAGCTTATAAAGGTTTAAATATTATACCACTTTTTTAAAAACTTGACTTTTTTTATCAAAAAAATTAAAATTTAAAGAAAAGGAGGGAAGATGAAATATATTGAAACAAAAGATGCTCCAAAAGCAATTGGACCCTATTCACAGGCAGTTAAAGTGGATAGATTTTTATTTTTATCAGGCCAGCTCCCTATAAAACCAGAGACAGGAGAGCTTATAAGGGATAATTTTAAGGAAGAAGTTCTTCAGGTTTTAAATAATATAGAAGCAATTTTAAAATCTTTGGGCTGCAGCAGGAAAGATATTGTAAAAACAACAGTATTCTTAAAGGATATGAATAATTTTCCAGAATTTAACGAGACCTATGCAGAATTTTTTGTGCAGCACAAACCTGCCAGATCCACAGTGGAAGTTGCCCGTCTTCCCAAAGATGCCAGAATTGAAATAGAAGCCATAGCACTGGTACCATAATTTGAAGATATCAAAGGCAAAAATTGCACTTATTTCCATTTTTGTAGGGCTTTTTTTAACCCTTTTGAAGGGAATTGCAGGGATATTAACCAACAGTTTGGGGCTTTTATCCGAGGCACTCCATTCATTTTTAGATTTAGGTGCTGCATTTTTTGCTTATATCTCTATAAAAATTGCCTCCAAACCAGCCGATGAAAAGCATACCTTTGGACATGGAAAAGCAGAAAATCTATCTGCCCTTTTTCAGTCCCTTTTACTCTTTGCTACTTCCCTCTGGATAATTTATGAAGCGCTCCAGAGGATTTTCTTTAAAAAAGTAGAAATAGAGGTAAATTTTTTTGCATTTTTAGTCATAACCATTTCAATCCTATCTGCCTTTTTTGTAAGCATATTACTTAAAAAAGGTGCAAAATTTTATCAGAGTCAGGCACTGGAAGCAGATGGACTTCATTATACCTCTGATATCTATTCTTCCCTGGTGGTTCTTTTGGGGCTTATTGGAACCAGACTTGGTTTTCCCCAGTTTGATGGGATTGCTTCAATCCTTGTGGCAGTCCTTATCCTTTTTGCCACCTATCGTTTAAGTGCCAGGGCTGTCTCTGATTTGATGGATACATACCCTTCAGAGATAAGAGAGGAGATTTCCCAGAGTTTGAGTTCCTTTGAAAATATAAAAGAAATTGAAAAAATGAGATTGAGGAAAAGCGGTCCAACTATCTTTGCAGAACTGACCCTTAAAACAAACCCCTTTATCTCAGTTTCAGAAAGCCATAATCTTTCCAGGGAAATTGAAGAAAAACTGAAGGAAAAATTTAAAGATATTGATGTGATAATCCATTTTCATCCCATAGAAATAAAAGAAAAAATTCAGGAAAGGGTTCA
>JBBFMJ010000096.1:0-6742 GCA_037478515.1 Thermoanaerobaculia bacterium | reverse complement strand
CTTTTAAAAATGATAAAAGAATATCTGTAAGTAAAAGAAAAAACACAAAAAACTGTATTTTTGCCACTGGTTTTCCTTTCAGGGAAAAGCAGTTGAAGGAAAACTTTTCAGGGATTTTTTTAGATATCTTTGATAAGATTGTGGATTTAAGAAGGATGGGCTCCGCCTGTCAGGACCTATGTTTTGTTGCCGAAGGAATTTTTGATGGCTTTTTTGAATATGGGCTTTCTCCTTGGGATATTGCTGCTGGGATTCTAATTGTGGAAGAAGCAGGGGGAAAGGTTTCAGATTTTAAGGGCGGAAGGGATTTTTTTAAAAATGGGGATATCCTTGCAACAAATGGCAAAATCCATAATAAAATGGTTTCTATTTTGAAAAAATATTCCAGAGGATAAATATGAAGAGAGCATGTGTTTTAGGAGGAGGTGGAGCAAGGGGAAGTTTTCAGGTAGGTTTTTTGGAAGAAATCGTCATAAATCAGGGCATTGATTTTCAAATTTTAAGAGGCGTAAGTGTGGGGGCACTGAATTCCTCTTTTCTAGCAATGGCACCCGTGGGAAAGACAAAAAAGCAATCCCTTTTAAATCTTCAGAAACAGGTGGAAAGTTTAAAGAGATTATGGCTTGAAGAAATCAAAGGAAATTATTCTGTGTATGGGGAAAGGTTTGGCTCCTTTGTCTCCCTGGCTTTTGGTTCTGATAGTTTGTATTCCGTGGAGCCCTTGAAAAGTTTAATTGATAAATATTTAGATTTAAAAAAATTAAAAAATTCTGGAAGGGATTTTTCAGTGGGAACAGTTTCCCTCCTTTCAGGAAAATATCAGGAATGGACTCCTTTTGATGAAAATTTTAAAGAAAAACTTTTGGCTTCCTGTTCCATTCCCCTCATTTTTCCACCTGTTAAATTAAAAGAGGATTTACTGGTGGATGGTGGAGTAAGGAACATAACTCCCTTATCCAGTGCTTTCAGGAAAAAACCTTCTGAAATCTATGTATTTCTGACAAGCAGATTGGTCAAAAATAAAGATGGAACCCTACCCGAATCAGCCGTTAAAGAAGAACCCTACAAAAAATGGGATGATACCTGGCTGGGGACAAAGGTCTCTGGATTTAGTATTTTAAAAAGGTCCATTGAAATTTTAACCGATGAAATTTATTTAGACGACATAAGACAGGCAATAAAATGGAATAAAATTTTAAAGGAATTTAAAAATCTAAAAAGAACTGGAAAAAAATATATACCTTTATATATCCTGGCACCACAACAGTGGTATGGAGAGGATAACAGTTCTGTAAACTTTTCACCGGAACTCATAAAAAAAGCCATAGAACACGGTCTGGATGTGGCAAAGAAAAGGGAATACTGGATAATTTCGTAAAGTTTTAGTAAAATGAGGTATTTTTTTATATTTTTATTTTTTTCAAACCCTTTTATTATGGCAGAAAAAAGGTTTGAAAATTTACCTTCCCTTTATATAATTCACTTTAAAAATCCATTAAAAATTGAATGGATTGAGCAGATAGAAAAAATGGATGAAATTAAAAGGGTTCCCTCTGCCTACCCTTCAAAATATTCCCTTCTGTATCAAATAAATTCAAAAGGGGCAATGGATAAAATTTTATCCTTTCCTTTTATAAAGGATATTGAAAAATATAAACTAGAGCATAAAACAAAGATAAATCTAAGCCAGAGACAGGGCAAAATAAAGATAAGAATAAAATTAAACAGGGGTTCAAATATTGAAAAATTTTTAAAATTCCTTGAAGGTAAGGGAAAAGTTTTAAATATCAAAAATCCCTACCACTGGCTTAAAACACCTTCCATTATTTCAGAGTTAGAAATTTCTTCAATTTATGAAATTTTAAGGGAAGAGGAAGTTTTATGGGTTGAAGAAATAAAAAAAGTGGAGCCAGCCCTTTCAACGGCAAGGGAAATCATACAGAGGGGAACTGGAGATGGATGCTCTGGAAATCAGGAAGAGGTTCCTCTATGGTCAGCAGGAATAACAGGGGCAGGTCCCTTTCCCAGCTGTAATTCAAATCCTGGCACAGAACAGTTAATTGGAATAATTGATTCAAGTTTTTTAAGCCCTGACCTTGAATGTTCCTCAGGTGTTCCCAATTGCACCATTTTTAAATATGTAATTTACAATACCTCCACTAATCCCCCCTGCAACATTGAAAACTCAGTAAATTACTGTGAAGGTGGCTTTGGACACGGGACAGCCACAGCAGGCATAATTTTAGGAAATGGAAGCCAAAGTGGTGGGGAAAGTCCTGTAGAATATTGTTCCTATAAAGGGATTTCCTTTGGCTCACGGCTATGGGCACTAAAATGTGATAGCAATTCTGTTATATTTGACTGTTTTAACAACTGCAATGGAGGAGATTACACCCAGCTTTTAAGGGATTTCTTTCTTTCATCCTTCGAGGATGGCTCAAGGATTTCCAGCCATTCCTGGACTTCTTATACCTATGGAGAATATGATGTAGGGGCAGAGGCAGTGGATATCTGGGCATACGACAACGATGGAAATCCTCAAAATGGCTTGCAGCAAAATTATCTCTGGTTTTTTTCCACTGGAAATGCTGGACCTTTTTTAAATTCTATTGGAAGCCCTGCAACTGCAAAAAATGATATAAGTGTTGGGGGTTTTTACAATGGAGTGGGTGGAATATGCTCTTCCTGTGATAATTCCCCCTGTAATGAAAACAAACTGGTTTGCTATTCCTCAAGAGGACCCACAGATGATGGAAGGTACGGAACAGAAATTTCAGGTCCCACTCAATTCTTAACGGCCCCAGCAGACACCTCAGGTTATGTCCTCTTTGGAGGGACAAGTGCTTCAACACCAGCAGTAGCAGGGACTGCGGCCCTTATAAGGGACTGGCTCATAAACAGACAGAATATCTTAAACCCTTCAGCACCCCTGATAAAAGCCCTTCTTCTCAATTCAGGAGAATATATAACAAGCCCTTCAGAAAATTTACCTGGCTTGGGCCAGGGTTGGGGAAGACCTGACCTTTCAACCCTCTGTGATAACTGGAATACCTTTTGTAATAATATAAAAAGTTTATGGACAGAAGGTTCTTTTTCTTCTTCAAATCAAAGCAATTTCTTTAAATTTTATGTGGATTCAAGCTCTTTTCCATTAAAATGCACTCTCACCTGGTTTGACCCTCCTAATCTTTTAGGAGGAGGGGCACTGGTAAATGACTTAAATTTAAAAATATACTCTCCTGACAGCAATTACTATTTGGGAAATAACTTTTCAGGTGGCTGGTCAATTGCAGGAGGGCAGACCTTTGATGATTTAAATAATACAGAAGGGGTAAGGGTACAAAACCCCTCCACCGGCTTATGGATGGCAGAGATAATTTCAGAAAATATTTCAGAAAGCCCCCAGCCCTATGCTTTTGTATGCAGTGGAAGTGTCAGCCCTTATATTCCCCCAAAACCGGTGCCCGATGGAAGTTTAAATACATTCCCTTTAAAGGTTCAAAAAATTGACACAGAAGGAAAAGAATTAAAGATTTTCTGGGACAGCCAGTGCAACCCTGAAAATACAAATATAATTTATGGAAACTTATCCGGGCTTTCCAGTTATCAAATTTCTGGTTCAAAATGTGATATTCAAAATCCAGATATCTGGAGCATTGGCACCACCACAGATATATGGTTTGTTTTAGTTTCAGACAATGGAAGAGGCACTGAATCCAGCTGGGGATTTTCTTCCACAGGACAAAGAAATGGTACAGTGCCTTCCTTTCAATGTGGAAACATTTTAAGGGATAACTCTGGAACCTGCCCTTAAATAATGATTAAAAAGCCCTACCTTTTAAAAAATTTGATATATTTCCAAATAAAGATTATAATCTTTAGGAAAAGGGGTACTTATGAAAAAATTATTATTTTTGATTTTTCTTGTTCTAAATATTAACTTATTTACCCTGGACTATTTTATAAGATGTGAAAGAAAAGAAAAAAATGATTTAATTTATCTTTTAAAGAAAAATTTTAAAGTTGTAGATGAGACAACTTATAGTTTATTTTTGGTTTTAAATGAAGAAGAAAAAAGCAAAATTGAGAAAGAATTCAATTGTGAAGTGCTGGATCAAAATCCAGAAAATTTTGAATATTACAGGATTGGCCTCAGGGAAGATAGCAATATTGAAATAATAAAAAATATTGGAAAAGAATTATATAAAGAAGAAAACTGGGTACTTATAAGGATTTATCCAGGGGCAAATCTGGAAGAATTGAAGGAAGCAAGGGTCTTTGCTGGAAAAATAAATTTAGAGGGCTTTAAGCTTCCAAAGGAAGAAAAAAAGGAAGAAAAAATAAATTTGCTTTTTGCCCCAGATCCTTTAGTTCAAAAGATTGTAAATTCTGTCTCAACAACAGATATTGATAACTTTTGGAACCAAATAACCACCAATTCTCCTTATGGGACCAGATACTCCACAACGCAGGGTTGCCAGAATGCTGCAAACTGGTGTCTTAATCAATTCCAATCATTTGGTTTACAAACACAGACCCAAAACCATACCTCAGGCCATGCACCAAATGTAATTGGTATACATCAGGGTGCATTAAACCCTGCAAATATCTATATTGTTGAAGGACACCTGGATGATATGCCTTCCTCAGGTGCAGCCCCTGGGGCAGATGATAATGCATCTGGCTCTATTCATGTTTTGGAAGCAGCAAAGGTCTTAAGTTGCTGGGGGTTTAAAAATACATTAAAGTTTTTGCTTGTAACTGGTGAAGAATTTGGGCTCTATGGAAGTACTTATTATGCAAACCAAGCTTATTCCAGTGGTGAAAATATTTTAGGGGTTATAAATATGGATATGCCGGGATGGGAAGGGAATGCTATACCAAATCCAGAAAATTTGGACTTAAATTATAATGCTGCCTCAGAGGATTTAGGACTATTTTATGCACAGGTTGCAAATACTTATTCAACAGGGCTTGTAGTTGATGCTTTTTTATGCCCTTCACTTGATGCCTCAGACCACTATCCTTTCTGGCAAAAGGGATACAAGGCAGTTTGTGGAATAACTGATAATGAGGGGTATTGCAGCCATGCCGGAACCTATCCCTATTATCATACCTCAAATGATACCATCTGGAATTGTGGAAATCAGTCCAATAATCATAATTTTTTCTATTCAACAGTCAAAACAACGGTCGCAGCAATGGCAGAACTGGGAAAACCCTTTAAAATTACATTTAATAAGAACTCTTATTCCTGCTCTGGGCAGGCTCAGGTGATTTTAGCAGACAGGAACCTTAACACAAATCCTTCAACCCAGCAAAGCTATGTTATAAATATCTGGAGCAGTGTTGAGACAACACCTGAAAGTTTAACTTTATCTGAAGATGGTGTAAACTCAATCTATTTTAAAGGAACAATAAATCTCACCACAAATCCACCAGCACATGGAGATGGAGCAATAAGCGTGGCAAATAATTCGACAATTTATACAACTTATACCGATTCTCTTGACTGTGATGGACAGACAAATGTTCAGTATAATATAAGTGCACCTGCCTGCACTCCACCTATAATTTCAAATGTTCAGGTTATAAATATTACTCCAAACTCTGCAACAATTACTTGGCAGACAAATATTCCTGCAACTTCAAAAGTAACTTATGGAACTTCAATTCCTACTGCTTCAATTCAAGAGGATTTAAATTATGTAACAAGCCATTCAATTACTTTAACTGGGCTTTCACCTTGCACTAAATATTATTTTTCAGTTACATCCATTGATGAAAGTGGAAACAGTGCCACAGATAACAATAGTGGAAACTGGTATCAATTTACAACACTGGGTGCAATTTATGTTTTTGGTCCAGATAATGTGGAAGGAGGGGTTGGAAACTGGGTAGCAACAGGTCAGTTCCACAGAGATACTTGCAAGGCACATTCTGGCTTATATTCCTGGAAGGCGGGGTCAACTACCTGTCCAGGGACTTATAATGCTTCCACAACTTCCCAGCTTACATTAAATCAGGATATAAACTTGGGACCAGCAGGGCATGGATACCACTTAAAATTCTGGGAGTATTATAATACAGAAGCAGCTTATGATTGGTGCAGGCCACAAATTTCCACAAATGGTGGAAGTACCTGGATTACACTGGGAACGCAATATGCAGGCCAGAGTGGCGGATGGATACAAAAGGATTATGATTTATCTTCTTATTCTGGAAATATAAGAATTAGATTTGAATTTTATGCCGATAGTTTATATAACTATGAGGGCTGGTACATAGATGACATTGAAATAAGCAAGGGTGTTCTCTGTACACCAGATTTAAAATTCAATTCTTCTTCTTTTACAGATGTTTGCAATGGAACAGGTTCTGGTTCTGGGAATGGAATAATTGATTCAGGTGAAGATGTCTCTTTAAATTTAAGTTTAATTAACAATGGCTTGCAAACTGCAACTGGTGTATCTGCAACAATTTTAACTATAACTTCTGGTATTTCAATTACAGATAACTCTTCTTCCTTTCCAAACATTTTAGGAGGTGGCGGAACTGGAGCATCAATTGATGGATTTTCCTTTAAAGTGGCTCCTTCTGTATCCTGCGGGACAATTATAAACTTCACAATAAATATAAACTCTAATGAAGGAAGCTGGTCTGATTCATTTAGCTTGACTGTTGGGCAATGGACAGGTGGCACGCCTATAAATTTATGGAGTGAATCCTTTGATGGGACAAC
>JBBFMJ010000095.1:6641-6904 GCA_037478515.1 Thermoanaerobaculia bacterium | reverse complement strand
CTTTGTATTCAAGAGATAAATTGTTTTCAGATCCTTTGAAATTATTACACTTTCATCTGAAAGCATAGGGTTTCCTGATTCCTTAAATTCCACCCTGAAGTAGCTGGGGGATTTTAAAAAGACGCTCCCTAAAATTGGGTTTTCCTTTTTACTCCCTTCAGTCCAGGACTTTCCTGAAAATTCATAGAGAAAATCAGAAAAAAGAAATAAGGGCAAAAGAAAAAAAACAAAAAACAAAAATTTCTTCATACAACCTCCTTACC
>JBBFMJ010000095.1:282-6631 GCA_037478515.1 Thermoanaerobaculia bacterium | reverse complement strand
ACCATATTCTACCCTATTTTCAAAAAATGTTAAAATCTAAATATGAAAAAATACAATCTTGTAATAATTGGTGCAGGTGCTGGTGGGTCCACTGCTGCCATAGAGGCTGCTTCCTTTGGGCTTAAAGTGGCAATTGTTGAAAAGGAAAAAAGGCCCGGGGGTGCTTTTGTTTTGACAGGGACAATCCCATCCAAAACTTTAAGGGAAACTGCTCTTTTTATAAAAGAATACAAGAACAGAAACCCTTATGGGATAAAACTGGTTCTGGGTGAAGACCTTACTTTGAAGAAAATAAAGAAAAGGGAAATGGATGTGGTGAAATCCAAAGTTTTAAATTTGCTTCAAAAAATTTATAGCTCTAATATTGACCTTTTTTATGGCTTTGGCTCCCTTAAAGATAGAAACACAGTGAAAATTATCAGTGCCAAAGGCAGTGTTACTTACCTTAAAGGTGATGTAATATTAATTTCTACTGGTTCTGTACCTTACAGAAGCCCTCAAATTCCTTTTGATGACAGGATTATTTGCGATTCCGATTCCATACTGAAACTGGATGATATGCCAGAGGAGATGGGAATTTTAGGAGCTGGTGTAATTGGGCTGGAATATGCTTCCATATTTTCTCTTCTTGGGGTAAGGGTTTCTCTTATTGATTCCAGGAGAAGGTTGCTTGCCTTTATTGATTCAGAGATAGTGGAGAGATTAACAGAAAATATGAAAAAGGGGGGAGTTAAATTTGTCCTAGGAAGGAAAATAGATAATGTTAGGATAAAAAATAAAAAGGTATATTTGAGGTTTTCTGATGGAGAGGAGAAGAATTTTTCCAATTTGCTCGTCTGTGCAGGAAGGGTTGGAAACACAAAAGATTTAGGGCTTGAAAAATTGGGGATTGAAGTAAATGAAAGGGGACTGGTAAAGGTTAATGAAAATTATCAAACTTCTATTGAAAATATTTATGCCATTGGAGACATTATAGGACAGCCAGCCCTGGCTTCCACGGCAATGGAGCAAGGAAGATTGGTGGTGGACTATGCTTTTAATAAGAAATATGAAAAAACATTGCCCTCAATCATCCCTATGGGAATATATACTGTTCCTGAAATAAGCACCGTGGGACTTACCGAAGATTTTTTAAAAGAGACAGGTCTGGAATATGAAGTGGGCAGGGCAAATTACCTTCAAATTGCAAGGGGTTCCATTATTGGAGATTCCACGGGTTTGATAAAAATAATTGCCTCAAAAAGGGAACAAAAAATTCCTCCAGAACTGAATATTCCAGATTATTTAAAAAAGGAGGGTTTTTTTAAGAAAAATCAGCTCTTGGGGGTTCACATAATTGGAGAAAATGCCTCTGAAATAATACATATTGGGCTTTCCTGCCTTTATTATCATGGAACGGTGGATTATTTTATTCAAAGTGTCTTTAACTTTCCCACTCTATCCGATGGTTATAAAATAGCTGCTATGGATTATTTTTCAAAGTTAAATTTGTGATAAAATTAAAGTATGAAAAACAAGTTATTTTTAGGCCTTATTTTAATTCTTTTGGGTTTGTTTTTTTTACTCAAAACCCAGATTTCTGACCACTTTTCTCTTTTTCTTTTACTTGTAGGGGTCTTTTTTTTAGTTCTTTATTTAATAACAAAAGTTTATGGACTTCTCATCCCTGGTGGTATCCTTTCTGGACTGGGTTCTGGTTTGATATATCAGGAAAAAAGCAATGCCCTTTTTTTTATATTTTTAGGTGCTGGATTTTTTTTGATTTATATATTGGGACTTATAAGAGGAAAATCACCCCTATGGCCCATAATTCCAGGGGGGATTCTCTTAGGGATAGGGATTTATGAAGAACTTTTGGCAAGGGGTGTAATACCTTACAATTTTGTGAAAAAGATCTCCCCCTACTGGCCTGTAATTTTAATTATCATTGGTCTATATTTAATTTTTAAGAAGAAATGAAGGGAATTGTCTGTGGTGCCAGCCGCGGGATTGGTTTTGGAATTTCAAAGATTCTGGTAGAGAAGAAGCATAGGGTCTTAATTGTTTCAAGGTCTGAAGAAAATTTAAAAATTGCCTCCAGAAAGTTAAAAAATTGTAAATATATTAAAGCAGATTTAAATGAAGAAAAGGAGAGGGAAAAACTAATCTCAGAGTCCTTAAAAATTTTAAGGAAAATTGATTTTTTAATTATAAATACTGGAGGACCCCCTTCTGGGAATTTTTTTTCTGCTGAATTGGAGCAATATGATTATGGTTATAATTCTCTTTTAAAGAGCACAATTCATTTAACTAAATTAACTGTTGATCATTTTATAAAAAACAAGTTTGGAAGATACATAATAATTTCATCCATTGCAGCAAGGGAACCAATAAAAGACCTCATCCTTTCAAATACCTTCAGGTCTGCCCTTTTTGGATTTGTCAAGACCTTTTCAAAGGAAGTGGCAAAATATAATATAACCTGCAATATAATTCTTCCTGGCTATGTAAATACAGAAAGAATAAAAGAACTTGCAGAAAAAAGGGGTGGTTTTGAAAAGTTTAAAGAAGAAATAATAAAGGATGTCCCTGTTGGAAGGTTAATTGAGCCAGAGGAAATTGGGCATCTGGTCAATTTTCTAATTTCAAAAGAAGCAAATTCCATTACTGGAACTTCAATTCCAGTGGATGGTGGTTTTTTAAAATCAATTCCTTAATTTTTTTTCCAAGATATTTATAAGGGTTATCTCGGGGGGGCAGAAGATTCTTAAAGGAATATGAATTGTACCTATTCCCCTTGATACATATAGTTTTTTTCCATTTAAATTGTAGAGACCTTTATAAAATTCTCTCCCATGCCCTGGAAGCAGAAATATAGGACCTAAGAAGGGTAAATCAATTTGTCCCCCGTGCGTATGTCCAGAGAGGAGTAAATCTGGTTTAACATTTATATTTTTTTTATTCCAGATCAAAGGGTTATGAGAAATTCCTAAAATAAGACCATCTTCCTTTAAATATTTGGATGCTATTTCTACATCAGGGCTACCAGTTTTAAAATCGTCAATCCCAAATAAATAAAAAATATTCCTTCCAGAAATTAACTTAATAGAAGAATTGTTGAGCAGTTCTATCTTATTTTCCTTTAAATTTGAAATTACTTTTTTCCTTCCCAGAAAATTATCATGGTTTCCTAAAACTCCCCATTTTCCATAAATTGGACTTAAATCTTTAAAGGGTTCCAAGGCATCTTTTAAGTAATTTATTGAGGCATAAATATAGTCACCTCCAAAGATTAGAAGGTCTGGTTTTAAATTTAAAACGACCTCTGAAATTTTTTCTATGAATTTTAGACCAGTGAAAGGTCCTCTATGAAGATCTGTTAAAAATATTATTTTTAAGGGATCCCCAGCCCATTTTTCAGAAGGAAAATTTAATTTTTCAACTTTAAATTTTTTTCTTTCATAAAAACCATAAGAAAAGAAGGAAACCCCAAAGAGCCCTAAAAGATAAATCAAAAATTTTCTTCTTGAAATCAAAAGTTTCCTTTTATTTTCCTTAACCTTTTCCTGTCCTTTTTATCTGGCTTTTTATCAGGTGTCCACATTTCTTTTAAAATTCTATCCATTTTAAATTTTTCCATAAGCTCTGGAGTGGGATAAGGAATAAGGATTTCGTATGTTTTTTTGGCTTCCTGTTTTGGTATATTTCTATCAATAACTTCCAGAATTTTTACTACCTTTTCTCCATATTCATACTTTATGGAAATTTCATCTCCAACTTTTACTTTATGGGAAGGGTTTACTTCCTGTCCATTTACCTTTACCCTGCCCAGTTCAATGGCTTTTTTTGCCTGACTTCTGGTCTTAAAGAGACAGGAAAAATCCAAATATAGGTCTAATCTTATACTTTCCTTTTCCATTAAGGAGCCCAGATGCAATCCACATCTGGCATAACTGAAAAAGCAGCTTCGATATAAGCAGGATCTCCCAATCCATTGTCCACCTTTGAAGCATAAGCCATAACTGCTGGCACAATTGGGTCTTGGCTTGAAGGGTCATTGTCCACATAACTTGAAACTTCTACCACTGCTTTATATCCTTCCCCTTCAACTCCCAGCTGGGTTAGGACATTATTAATTTGATAATGGGCAAGAGGTCCCAAGGTTATTGGAATTTCTCCAACCAAGGAATTGGAAGAGGTATAAATTTTTACAGATATTGTCTCTGTCAAGCGGCTTGAGACATTTAAAATCCCAAGATTAGTCCTATATTGAGTTGTTTGATCTAAGCCCCAGAGATATAATTTATCAAGCCCTTCTGAAGCATAGTTTTGATCAGCATAATAATACCATGGAATTCCAGGGATTCCCTGACCAAAGGTACCTTTATTTTCTGCATCGGGGGTATAGGTTCTGGAGGAAACCAAAATATTTGCATCCTCCCCTGCTGTTGTCTTTCCCCAAACAATTAAAGCCCCTACATTATAAGAAGGAAAATAAGTTCCCAAAACATCTTTTATAGTCAAACTATTTCCAGCCCCTATTGTTTGAGTAACATCTGCTGTTATGGGATTGTTTCCAACACCAGAAAATCCAGAAGGGATAAACCAGAGAGTTATTTTTATGGGAAAAGAGTTTGGATTCATAATATATAAATCACTCTGCCAGAAAGTTCCACCTGCCCCTGAGGTCTTTGCAACAGCAGGAATTATAACTGCTTCTGCTGCCCTAAAAAAACCAAAAGAAAAAATCCCAAAACCTAAAACTAAAACAAAAATAAAAAAATTTCTCATAAATAAAACCTCCTAATTTTTTAAAGTTATTATAACATATTAGCAACTTATTTGCTAATAATCATATTTTGGCAAAAATATTTCTTTATCCATAAAAATTTGGATGCTTTCATCCTCAGGTGGATGGTATACCCATATACCTTTTCCAGAAGATGTTCTAATTGTGTAGTCATTTTCATCTGTCTTTATATGTGAAAAATAACAAGCAAGAGGCGAAATTAGATAGTAGTAAGAGTGGTATGCATATTCATCTTTTCTGTATTTTATCTTTAAGGTTAAATATGCTTCTGCCTCTGGTGGAAAGTTACCAATTGGCATTTCGAGAATGTAATATCCCTCATATGTATTGAAAATTTCATCACGTGTTTTGATTGTCACCTCGTTATTTGGATATTTATCTAAAATTTCAAAGGAAGATACATCAATACCTTGAAAGTCCCTTCTTCCAAAAATTGCAGTTAGTTTTGGATAATCGCCTTTGCTTTTAAATGTAGTATTTGTCTTATTTTTTATTTTAAACTTAAATATCTCTTCTTTTTCACTTACCACAATATCAGGACCTTCTACATCTATTTCAATTCCAGTTAAGTAATTTGGCGGGTAGGTCTTTACATAAAATTGATGTAGAGCTTGAATGTGCTGGTATCTAAAATATATCAGAATAAAATTAGGCCTTGGAAGATATCTAATTGCGCTATTATAATCATACTTATTTGGATATATCATATCAAAATTTAAAATCTCAAATTCAATTTGCCTTTCTTCTCCATTTTTCCATTCTTTGCAAGTAAAATGTTCTCTTCCATCCCATTCCTTTTCAACATAATCATCTTTTTTATATTTCGTACATCTTAGCGTTCCACTAAGTACGCCAATACTAACATAGAATTTAACTTCCCCATCTTTAAAGTCCTTTCCAGAAATATTCTTTATGCTAACCCAGAATCTAATGTATTCATTTTCATAAACCTCATCTGGAAGACCTTCTATTTTTATGCAAAATTCACCAGCTGGCTTGCAAAAAGGAATATTGTGTTCTGAAAATAATAAAGATGAAAAAATAAAAATTAAAAATAAAGTTTTCATTTTTTGCCTCCATTTAATACACAAATACAAAAGTAGAAACACTTTCCTCAATGGAAAATCCGGTATTTTTATCTTTTTCATTTTTTAAATACAAATCCATTGTTTCTCCATCGTAATCAGAACCTGAAAATTCATTTGCTTTTACTTTTATTTTTGCATACCATTCTTCACCTAATTTTAAGTGATCAAAGTAAAAATCAATAAGCCAATCTTCCTTTTTTTCCCAAGAACTTGCATTTGTTTCAATTAAATCAATAATATCAAATCTCGACCTAAATTCCAAGTATAATGACTTATCAAAAGCAGGATACAATTCTTTATTGCAATTATTCCTTAGTTTAATTTCAACTTCTCCTTCCTCATTTGCCTCCCAATAATATTTTGATGGACTTATTTCTTTTTTAAAGCAGGATTTGTCTTCATTATAAATATCCTTAGAAATGTAATATTCGTCATAAACATCATCTGGAATTATATGAACCATAATCCATAT
>JBBFMJ010000095.1:0-272 GCA_037478515.1 Thermoanaerobaculia bacterium | reverse complement strand
AAACAAGACCTGTCTTCAAAAGATATCTCCTTATAATAATGACACGCATATCCAATTTCACCGAAAAATTGAAAAGCCATTATTAATGGGAAGTGCAATAAATTAAAATGTCCAGGAATGTAACCGTAACATGAAAATTCAGCTTCTTCTCCTGGTTTTAGTATTTGTTCACCATTGATGGTTAATAAACGTTCATAGAGATAATAAGTACAACCCCAACAATCAGGTATTGTGTAATACTTTAAGTATTTTTCTTGCGCTTGAATTGAAGT
>JBBFMJ010000094.1:0-6910 GCA_037478515.1 Thermoanaerobaculia bacterium | reverse complement strand
TATGATTCAAATACTACCCTCTGGGGGGTCCTTGAAAAAGAACTGACAGGGAAAATTGAGCATTTAAAGGATTTTACTGCACCGGGGAAAGAAAATTTGAGAAAGGTTCTTTCTGACAAGCAACCCCTTTTAATCCTTATAGATGAACTCCTTGAATATATGACAAAGGCAGGTGGTAAAAAATTTGAAAAAAGTAATCTTGCAGCCCAAACTGCAGCATTTATGCATGAACTGACAGAAACTATATCAAGTTTTGAAAAATCCTGCCTTGTGATAACCCTTGCTGTAAGTAGATCTGAACAATATGGTGAGTCCACAGAAGAATATTTTTTTAAATTACAAAAAATTCTTGGAAGGAAGGAAGTTCCCTTTGTCCCAGTGGAGGATAGTGAAATATCAAATGTAATAAGAAGCAGGTTATTTAAATCTGTGGATTTAAAAAGTGCAAAGAAAATTGTTTCAGATTTTATTAAATATGCTGAAAAAGAAGGAATTCTGCCAGAAGGTATTGAGCCCTCAGAGTATAAGGAAAGATTTTTAAATTCCTATCCTTTTTTGCCTGAAGTAATTGATGTTTTATATAAAAGATGGGCAAGTTTTCCTTTTTTTCAAAGAACCAGAGGGGTTCTAAGATTACTGGCACTGGTTATTGAATCCTTAAAGGATAAAAATATTCCTTATATAACTTTGTCTGACTTTGATCTTTCAAATCCAGAAATAAAGCCGGAGTTGGTCAAACATATAGGGCAGGAATACAATTCAGTAATTGCACAGGATATAATAGGGGAAGATTCAGGCAGCAGAAAGGTTGATCTTGTTTTAGGGCAGTCATATAAAGAGCTAAACCTTGCGAGTCGAACATCCACTGCCTGTTTTATGTATTCTTTTTCTGGAGGTACTGAGAGGGGAGCCACTTTGCCAGAAATAAAGAGATCAGCCACTACAATGAATAATCCTTCAAGTGTAATCTCAGAGGCAATAGAACAGCTCCATAATATACTTTATTATTTTCAAGTGGTCAATGATAAATACCTGTTCAGCAATGCGCCCAATATAAATCGTATGATTATTACAAAAATGGAAAATATAAAAGAAAATGAGATTACTTATCTTGAGAAGGATATATTGAAAAAAAATATTATTGGAGATAAGTTGAAAGTTTTTATCTGGGAAGAGGATTCTTCAAGCATACCGGATACGGAAGATTTAAAACTTATAATACTCAGGGAAAAGGATGAAAAAGTCCTTGAAAATATCATAAAAAATAAAGGGTCAAATCTGAGGGTCAATTGCAATACAATATTTTTTCTTTATCCCGCTGAAAGTGAAAGGCTTGGATTTGATAATGAGGTAAAAAAATATCTTGCCTATAAGATAATTGAAGAAGATAAAACGGTTACATTAAAAGATGAACAAAAGAATAAAATAAAAAGTGAAATCAAGAAAATTGAAATTTCTTTGTGTGATTCTATCCAACGACTCTACAGGATAATAGCTATACCTTATAAAATTTTAGAAAAAAAATTGGAATTTAAAGAGAAAGATCTTGGTGTACCAACTTATGGAGAAAAAAAAGAAATAGATCTTAAGGTTTATGAGGCGCTATGTTCAAAAGGGGATATAATTGAAAAATTATCGCCTGAAGTAATAAGGGATAAGTATTTAAAGGGGAAGGAATATATTTATATTGAACAGCTGGTTAATTCTTTTTATAGAACGCCAGGGGAAATAAGGCCTATTAATAGGTCTGTAATTAAAGAATCCATTTCTGAAGGCGTGTTAAGGGGAATTTTTGGGCTTGGTGAAATTGAAGGGGATAATATGAGTGTTAGGTATTTTAAGGAAAATGCGATAATTAGTTTTAGTGAAAGCGAAATAATTATTTCTGCAGAATCTTGCATATATAGGAGAGAAAAAAAGGAAGTTGATTCTGTTGAATCACAGGCAATGGATGAAAGTATAGAAAAGAGGGAAGAGTTAAAATTAGAAGGTACACCTCAAATATCTAAAAAGCACAATGTAAAACTTAAGTTTTATATTCCCAAGGGTAAGGTTAGCGAAATTATGAGAATTGTAAATTATTTGCAAGAAAAGTTTAATGTCATAATTATGGAAATTGAGGCAAGGAATGGAGAAATTTCAGAAAAGGATTATGAAATAAAAGTTGAAGAGGCACTGAAACAGCTGGGAATATCATTAAAAGATGAAGAAAATTGAAAGGGTAATGGATGAGTGATTGCGAAAGGAAAAAGGATATTTTATCCAATTTAAAGATTAAATCTTTATACCATATAACTCATATTGATAATCTGGAGAGCATATTAAAGTATGGTATTCTTTCAAGAGATTATACTGAAAGACATAAGATCTTTTTTTGAGATTTTGAAAAACTTGTTTATTTAAAAAAAATTGGCAATGTGATTGCTTTTAAAGCCCTTTATTTTTTTAAATTTATTGAAAAATGTTTTAACAATTTCCTCATCCTGTGGTTCTTCAAAAAAATCTTCCCTTTTTTTATCATAAAAGTAAAATTTTTTTTCCTGAAGAAGTTTTTCCAAAATAATCTTATCCCTATCTGACTTTAAAATTTCCTTTATTTCTGAAAAACTTTTTATTTTATATCTATCAAGGGCATTTTTTATAAAATTTATAAATCTTGAAAGGATCAGAAAGGTATAAAGGACACAAGGAGAAAATTGGGGGTTTGGAGAGTGGAGGGCACTGGACCTGAAATATTTAAAGTCCTCTCCTTTATAATATTTTTTAAAATCAGAACTGAAAGGGGCAAGGTAATAGACACTTGGAGCAATCAGAACCCTTTTCTGACAAAGGTAAAGGAGAATTTGCAAGAGGTCTTCAATTTTTTGGTTTGGAAGCCCTACTATAAAGTGAACTTCATAGTTTAAGGGAAAATCTTCCACTTCTTTTAATTTTTCAGAGATTTTAAAGAAGGGCCTTTTTTCTCTCCTTAAAGTTTCCTCAGAAATATCCACCAGGGAAAGGTTTAATTTTTGAAATCCCGCTTCCAGCATCTCTTTAAGCAATTCCTTTTTTAAGATTTCTGGGTATATTCCATTCATACAATATAGATTAAAATTTTTTCCTTTAAAAATTTTTAAAACTTCCCTGAAAAAATTTTCATCTATTCCTAAAACTTCATCTTCTATGGAAAGGGTTTTAATGTTTTCCTTTTCAAGATATTCAATTTCTTCTTCTAAACTTTTAAGAGATCTTTTTCTGAAAGGTGTTTTGACCTTCCCACAAAAACTGCAGGCAAAGGGACAGCCCCTGGAAGTCAATATTTGAGAAAAATGGCTCCCTCCCCATTGGAAATCTTTCTTTTCTATAAGTTCCCTTCTGGGTATGAAATCTATTTTTTCTTCAAAACTGATTTCTTCCAGAAGGATTTTTCCATTTTTTTTAAAACAGATTCCACTTTTTCCAGAAGGATCCATTCCTTTTTTTAAAGTTTCTATGAGGGTTTTGAAAGGGGTTTCCCCTTCTCCTCTTATGACAAAATCAATCTCTTCATTTATTAGGGTTTCTTTGGGATAGAGGGTTGGATGGGTGCCACCTAAAACAATTCTGGTTTCGGGTAAAATCTTTTTTATAATTTTAGAAAGTTTTAATACTTCTTTAAAATGTGCAGAAAAATTTGAGGAAATCCCCACAATTTCTGGCTTTTCCTTTTCAAGAATATCTTTTATTTCCCCTTCATCTTTTCCAAAGTATTTATAGCCCTTGAAAAGGGAAAAGGGCGAAGATTTATTTTCATTGAAAAAAATATCCAGTTCTTCAAAATCTCTTTTTTCTATGATTTTTCCTTTTAAAACCCTTAAATTTAAAACCTTTAATTCCACTTCCTGGTTTAAAATGGAAGCAATTTGAAGAAGTCCTAAGGGGTAGTTTCTGATTGGGGTGGTGTAAAAATCTTCAATTGGTGGCTGTATGAGGAGTACCTTCAAATTCAGTGGGCACCCTTTCCTGTGAGGACTGCAGGAATGGTTTTAAGAAGTATTATAAAGTCCTTTTTCAGTGACCAGTTGTCAATATATTCTAAATCCAGCTTCATCCAGGTCTCAAAATCCAGTTTTGATCTTCCTGAAATCTGCCAGAGGCAGGTAAGCCCTGGTTTCATTGAAAGGCGTCTCTTTTGCCACCTTTGAAATTTTTCTATCTCTTCAGGGATTAAAGGTCTGGGTCCCACCAGGGACATCTCTCCCTTTATTACATTATAAAGTTGTGGAAGTTCATCTAAACTGAATTTTCTCAAGAATTTTCCAACCCTTGTAAGGCGGGGGTCCTTGGGGGCTTTGAAGACAGGACCATCCATTATATTTAAATGTAGGACCTCTTCTCTTAACTTTTCAGCCCCTTCAAACATTGTTCTGAATTTATAAATTAAGAATTTTCTACCATTTAAGCCCAAACGCCACTGCTTGAAAAGGACAGGTCCCTTTGAATCAATTTTTATCAAAAAAGCAATAAAAAGCATAAAAGGAAAGAAGATAATAAAAAGAATAGAACCGAGAGTAATATCTATAAACCTTTTTAAAAATAGAGCAAAGACATCTGTGGGAATCCTTGTAAAGGTGAGCAGGGGAACCCCAGAGATCTCCTCCAGATGCATTCTGGAGTTAAATTTTGGAAAGATATTTAAGGCAACTCTGGTATTTATTCCAAGCTCTTGACACAGCATAAAAACCTCTTCCAGTTCCTCCAGACGGCTTCTGGAGACAGCAAAAATTACATCATCCACTACAAATTCTTTAAAAATTTTTTCCAGATCCTTTAATTCACCAAGCACAGGGGCATTTGTTTTGTGCCCATCGGAGACAAAACCTAAAATATGGAAACCCCAGTGTGGATTTTTTTTGAAAATTTCTGCAATTTCCATTGCCCTTATGCCATTTCCTACAATTAGCAAGTTTCTGAAATTCAAACCTTTTTTTCTGATTTGAAGGGCAATAAATCTTATAATAAGTTTTTCAATGGAAAGAAATATAAAAAAGTTAAATATAAAAAGCAGGACAAAGGGCCTGGATATAAAATGGCCTTTGAAAAGATAGAGGAAGGCAAAAAGTACAAGGAAAGAAAAAAAGGAGACCTTAAAGGTTATCCAGATTTCATAAAGTAAGGGATAGGTTCTGTGGCTCCTGTAAACTTTAAAATACCTTAAAAAAAAGGCAAAAATGAGGATTATAAGAGCCAGAAGGGGCAAGTATTCTTTTAAAGGGTAAAGGCCTGTGGAGAATTTTTGTGGAAAATATTTTGGGAAAAGGTTATTTCTTAAGAAGTAGGAAAAAAAGAAGGAAAAAAGAACTATTCCTAAATCAATTATAAAAATAAAAAAGGAAATAAGGCGTGCCCTGGCTTTAAGCATTTTTTAAAAACCTTGAAAAAGCTTTTTTGTATTCCAGAAGAACTTTGCTCCAGCTGTATTCCTCTTCAGCTCTTTCTCTCAAACTTTTACCTGCTTCCAAAATTTTTTCAGGATTTTCCTCACTCCATTCAATTAAATTTTTAAGTTCTTCTTTATCTTTAAAGTAAAAAGCCAGGTCTGAAGCCACTTCAAAATTTTGCTTGTTGTATAGAAGAAGAACTGCTTTTTTTGCCCCCATTGCTTCCACCAGAGCAGGATGTGTTCCACCCACCTCTGAGGAATGTATAAAACAGTAAGAATTATGCAAAAGTTCGCTGTATCCATTTCCATAAATTGCCCCAGGCATAATTATTTTATCAGAAGCCATTTTCTTTAAATTTTTTACATATTTTTTTTTGTATGGATTATCACCTAACATTAAAAGTTTTTTTTGTGTCTTTGCTTCTCTGAATGCAGAGATTACCATCTCTGGATTATTTTCTGGTTCCAGGCGTCCCACCCATAAAAAATAATCTCCAACTTGAAGATTTAAATTTTCCAAGGTCGAAAGACCCAATGGTTTTGGAATTTCATAACCATAAGGAATAAATGTAGAGTTTTTTTTATATTTTTTTTCATAATAATCTTTTATAACTCTGGCATCAGTTATGATTTCACTGGCAAATTTTGTGGCAAGGTATGCGGAAATTCTATAAGCAGTCCTGCCAAAGAATCCCCATTTTTTCCTTTCCCATTCAAGCCCATCCACATTTATAATTATCTTAATTCCAAAAATTCTTAAAGGAAGGACAAAAATTGTGTTTATCAGGTTTAAAACAAAAAGAATTTTTGGTCTTGTAATTAAAATGTGGGGGAGGGAAAGGATTGTATGGCTTATGGTATCTAAATGTTTTGTATGTAAAGAAGGGGTTTTAATAATTTTTACTCCCCTGTACCATTTTAATTTCTTTGGGACAAATTTTTTCCTCCCATATACCACCACCTTCCACCCATCCCTTACCAGGAAAGGTGCCAGATTTTCCACAAGGGTTTCAAAACCCCCATACATAGCAGGAATTCCCCTGATTCCAATTATGGATATCTTTTTCTTTTCCATATAAAATAACTTAAAATATAAAAAGGTGAAACTTTCCTATATTTTAATGTAAATTTTCTCCATTTTAAAGTGGAATTTAAGTTTTTAAAGAAAAATTGATAACTTTTCAGGGAAGTTCTTTCAAATAGAAGGCAGTAAAAGAATATCAAAATTTCATAAATAAAGGTAAAGGGAAAGAGGGCTAAAAATATTAAAAAACTTTCATTTTTTGCCCTGATTAAAAATCTATTTTTCAAGGAATGATAATTTATTTCCTCTGGCATTTCCTTCCTTCTTTCTGGAAGGTTAAATCTTCTATGGTATGCAAAGACCTCGGGCAGGTAAATCGTTTTATACCCCTTCCATTGAAGGCGAAAAGAAAGATCCACATCTTCCCTGTAGACAAAAAACCTTTCATCTAAAACCTGCCCTTCAAATTTTACATCTTCCAG
>JBBFMJ010000093.1:0-7046 GCA_037478515.1 Thermoanaerobaculia bacterium | reverse complement strand
TAAAACATTAAAAAATATATAAAGGAGGTAATTTTTTTGGAACTGGAAGAAAGAAGTGAAATTAAATTTTTAATTCAACTGGGAAGAGACAAAGGTTATCTTCTCTATGATGAAATCTATGATCAGCTTCCCGAGGATTTAAGAATAGATGAAAGTGCCTATGAAGATGTTATAACCCTCTTGGAAGATTATCAAATACCTATATGTGATGATGAAAAAGCAGCTGAAGCAGTGCTGAATAAAAAATTCAAAGAAATGGAAGAAAAGATACCAGAGATAAGTGCAGACCATACCGTTGATCCCGTGAGACTTTATCTTAAAGAAATGGGAGCCATAAAACTGCTGGACAGGGATGGAGAAGTGGAAATTGCAAAGGCAATAGAAAAGGGAAACAGAAGAATATTTAAAGTTTTAATAAGAAATCCTATAATCCTGGAAGAACTTAAAAATTATGTAGAAAAGGCAAAAAAGAATTCCTATTGTGCCAAGGAACTAATTAGAAACACTGAAGATCTGGAAGAGGAAAAGGTCAATATAAGAAACAAAAAAATTGTAAACTGGTATGAGAAGATACTTCAGCTAAACCAGACCATAAAAAGATTAAAGGTTTTAAAACAAAGGGCAAAGAAAAAAAGGCGTTCTGTTAGGGACTACAATAGAAGATTAAAACTTGCCCAGAGCCAGATTTCAAAAATTGCATCCCGTTTGACCCTGCCAAGGCAAACCACAAATAGATTTTTAAGGATTTTAAAAGAAATAGAAGGAAACTTTATATCTCTGGAAAACAGCCTTGCCCAGGAAAAAAATAAAATAAAAAAATTGAATTCCAAGTCCTATGCAGCCAGAGCCAAAAAAGACCTGATCCAGCAAAAGATAAAAAAATATGAAAAAGAATTAAAAGAATTAAAAAAGGAATTGTATAAAAAATATAATATTTCCTACAATAAACTGGTAAATGATATGAGGCAGATAAGGTTGGGAGAAAAGGAAGCCAATGCTGCAAAGCAAAAATTGATAAATGCCAATTTAAGATTGGTGGTTTCCATTGCAAAAAAATACACCAACCGAGGACTCCAGTTTCTGGACCTGATTCAGGAAGGAAACCATGGCCTTATGAGAGCTGTTGAAAAGTTTGAGTACAAAAGGGGTTATAAATTTTCCACCTATGCTACCTGGTGGATAAGACAGGCAATAACCAGAGCCATAGCAGACCAGGCAAGAACCATAAGAATACCTGTTCATATGATTGAAACCATTAACAAACTAAATAAAATACAGAGAAACCTGGTACAGGAGCTGGGGAGGGAACCCTTCCCTGAAGAGATAGCCCAAGCTATGCAACTTCCTATACAAAAGGTAAGGAAAATTTTAAAGGTTTCCCAGGAACCCGTTTCCCTGGAAACACCTGTTGGAAATGAAGAAGACACCCATTTAAAGGACTTTATAAAAGATGGGAAAGTGGAATCTCCAGAACTGGAAGTAATTGCCAGAGATAGAAAGGAACAGATAAATGAAATCTTAAAAACCTTAACACCCAGGGAAGAACAGGTCTTGCGCCTCAGGTTTGGATTAAATGACGGGCATGAACATACTCTGGAAGAGGTGGGGAAAAAATTCAATGTAACCAGGGAAAGGATAAGACAGATTGAATGTAAAGCATTAAGGAAATTAAAACATCCTTCCAGGGCAAAAAAGTTAAAGATCTTCCTGAATTTAAAATAAATTTATGTTTACCTTTATAACTTCCAACAAAAACAAATGGGAAGAGGTGTGTAGAATTTTAAGTTTTAAAATTCCTTACAAAAAAATGGACCTTTTGGAAATACAGGAATTGGATTTAAAAAAGATTTTAAAAGAAAAGGCAAAAATAGCATATCAAAATTTAAAAAAGCCAGTTGTAGTGGAAGATGTATCCTTAATTTTAAAGGGTTTTAACGGTTTTCCTGGACCCCTTATAAAATGGGTAATAAAAGCAGTAGGTCCTGAAGGAATAATAAACCTCTGCAAAGGTTCAAAAAATTTTAATGCAGAAGCAATCTGCGGAATTTGTACCTATGATGGGAAAAAATTCAAATATTTTGAAGGAAAAGTCAAAGGGAAAATTTCAAAAAATGTAAGGGGAAAAAATGGCTTTGGCTGGGACCCTGTCTTTATTCCTGATGGCTACAATAAAACCTTTGCAGAGATGGATATAGAAGAAAAAAATAAAATTTCCCATAGATACCTTGCCTGGAAGAAGGCCTCTAATATTTTAAAAAAATTTTGAAATAAATTTATTGTTTCTAAAAAACCCACTTTTTAAGTTGAATACCTTCAAGTTGGATATCTAATGCCAAAAAAATAATTTAATAAATCAAAATTTTTCTCTATTGTCTCATTAATTGTCTGGCAATTATGAGCTGTTGGATTTCTGATGTTCCTTCTCCAATGGTGCAAAGTTTTACATCTCTGTAATATTTTTCAACTGGATAGTCCTTAATAAACCCATAACCACCTAAAATTTGAACTGCCCTTTCTGATATATAAACAGCTGTTTCCCCTGCAAAATATTTTGCCATAGAGGACTCCATTATAACTTCCTTTCCCTCATCCTTTAAGGAAGCAGCTTTATAGGTTAAAAGTTTTACTGCTTCAATTTTTGTTGCCATTTCTGCAAAATAAAATTGAATCCCTTCAAAGTTTATAAGGGGCTCTCCAAATTGTTTTCTTGTCTTTGCATATTCCAGTGCTTCTCCAAAGGCACCTTCTGCAAGCCCCAGTGAAAGTGCCGCAATTGATATCCTTCCACCATCCAGTACCTCCATTGCTTGTTTGAAACCTTTTCCCTCTGGTGGTATTAAATTTTCTTCTGGAATAAAGCAGTCCTCAAAGACCAAAGGTCCTGTATCTGATGCCCTCATACCCATCTTGTTTTCCTTTTTACCTCTTATGACACCCTTTGAATTTAATTCCACAATAAAGGCAGAAATTTTATTTTTTTTATCTTCTGGATTTGTTATAGCAAGGACCACTGCTATCTCACCCACAGTGGCATGGGTTATAAATGCCTTTGAACCATTAAGTATCCATCCTCCCTCCACCCTCTTTGCCGTAGTAAGCATACCCTGAGCATCAGAGCCAGAGCCCGGTTCTGTCAATGCCCAGGCACCCAGGACTTCACCGCTGGCAAGTTTTTTTAGATATTTTTCCTTTTGCTTATCTGTTCCAAATGTATAAATATGGTTTGAGCAAAGGGAATTATGGGCTGCAATGGTAAGGGAGACAGAAGGGTCAACCTTTGCAAGTTCTTCCAGAATAATTACATACTCAATATAGCCCAATCCAGAACCACCATATTTTTCAGGAAAGAGAATTCCAAAGAGCCCCATCTGCTTTAAATCTTCAATTATTTCCCAGTGAAATTTTTGCTCCTCATCCCACTTTTCTCTCAAGGGCTTTATCTTTTTTTCTGAAAATTCCCTGATGGTTTTTCTTAAAATTTCCTGTTCCTGTGTAAATTTAAAATCCATAATACCCCCTATTTTGATTCCAGTAATCTTTGATAACTTAAAAGCATTCTATGAAGCAAAAACATAAGCAATATAAAAATTATAATGAAAAATAAAAAAACAGTTCTTAAAAAAATAATCCCCTTTGGTGGCTTCATTAGAAGTTATAGGTTTTATCCTGAATAAGGAAGTCCAGATTTTTTATCTTCATTTCCCCTATCTCTTTTTGAATCGTCTTTATCCAGGGTGGTTTCATATGGTAAAGGAAAACCGGAACATCCCTTTTTAATTTTTTCAATTCTTCTTTTATAGTCTTGGGGACCAGATGTTTGGAGACCTCTGCTACCTTTTCCAGACCATTTCCAAAGGATACCTCTAAAAAAACTGCCTTCAAATCTGGTGTGGCATTGGCAATTTCCCAGATTCTCCTGGTGGGTGCCGTATCTGAAGAATACAAAATTGAGGACTTGTTATTTGTTATCAAAAACCCCAGGGTAGGGACAATATGGTCAACTCTTATGGGCAAAAAGATGAAATCTCCAATATCAAAGGAAATCTCCTCATAAATTTCCTTAAAGGTAATTGTGGGGAGCCGTTTTTCCGGAATTTTTGTAAAATCAGGCCAGGTGTCATTGTTGAACATATTTTTCTTTATATTTGTCATTGACTCCTTGGAGCAGTAAAGGGTAAGGGACTCATTTTGCTTTCCAAAGACATTTTCCACCAAAAAGGGAAGGGATGTTATGTGGTCCATATGGCTGTGGGAAATTACAATGGACTGGATTTTATATTGCTCTTCCAGGGTAAGCCCTCTCGTTAAGGAACCAGCATCCAGGGCAATTTTTTCATCCAGCAAAAAGCAGGTCATCCTGTGGTTTGGACTTTCCCCTCCATAAGCCCCTATTACTCTAATTTCCATAAGACCTCCTAAAATTTATAACCTATCCAGAAAGAATATCTCATATTCTTATCCCTTTCCTTGAAATCCCAGAGGGAAGCCCAATCCCAGTTCCAGTCAAAACCTAAAAATCTAATGGTAAATCCAAGACCATAACTGGATTTTGCATCCTTTAACCTGCCATTGTCAATAAATTGAAAGGGCTCACCTTTAAACCAGGCTCCACCTATATCTAAGAATACTCTTCCCTGGATATCATAAAATTTAAAAATAGGTGTATTGAATTCATAGGCAAGGGGAAATCTGAATTCAAAATTTGTAAAAAATCCACGGGTACCAAAAAACTCTCGGAATTTGTATCCCCTTAAAGTATCTATTCCTCCAAAGGCAAAAATGGTGGGATACTCCCCTGCTGAATAAAAACCCACCAACCTCATAGCAAATTGACTTTTTTCTGATAAATAAATGTAATGCCTTAAATCCATCTGGCTCTGGATAAATCTTTGCTGACCGCTGAACCTTGGAGATACTATATAGGAAATTTGTCCTCTGGTTCCTGCAAGAGGACCTGTATAGGTTTCCACGGTATTATCTACATTAAACATTGCCAAGAGGTAAGGATAGTTTTGCTTGTATTCTACAAAATCATATTTGGGCTGTCCATCCACATAGCCCTCAAATTTTGGAATTCTAAGCTTTGCATACTGATATCCCAGGCCAAAACTTACTCTGGTGTAAAGATTAAAGGGATATTGAAGATATATGGAACCACCGCTTAATCTATATGCTTCTTCCGTCTCAATCCTGCTGGAGCCCTCGTAATAGCTCATAAGATAATAAGTTCTGGTATCATATAAGTTATACCCCCACTGGGTTCTATTTTTCAAATTCCAGTAAGTAATTCCAATGTCAGAATAGGTGGAAAGGGTTTCCAGGGTTAAAAAAAGGTACCTGTTTCCCAAAATATCAGAAAACCTCAAATAACCCCTTCCCGTTATCCTCTGGTCTGTGGAAATTCCTGCATCCACTGATCCATAGGTAAATTCCAGCTTTGATTTAAATTTTTCATTTACTTTTTCCTTCTGGAAAGGGATAAAAATCTCTGGCTGGAAAATCTCCTCTGAGGGCTTCCCTGTTTCTTTTTCTTCAAAGGAAAGGATTGCCCTGGGAGATACAATGGAATAAATTTTAAAATTTCCCTTAAAGAAACCTACATAGAGTAGCAATTCCTTTCCATCTCCCCTTTTCCCTACATAGGGCTGAAAACATCCAGTCCCTGCTTTTGTAATCTGTTCCACCACTTTGAGTTCCAAATCCATCCTGTAAATATTTGGAAAATCTTCCCTGTCCCAGGTAAAGTAAATTGTCTTTCCATCAGGGGAAAAAACTGCATCAGTGTGATTTCCCTCTAAGAAGGTTAGTTGTTCCTTTTCCTTTGTTTGAAGGGATATTCTTATAAGTTGAGCATAAGAGCCCCTGAAGGAAGAATAGACCAGATAATTTCCATCGGGAGAGTAGGAGGGGGAACCATCAAAGAATATATCATCGGTTAAGTTTGAAATCCTTTTATCTTCTAAATTTAAAATATAAATATCAGCCCTGTCATTTCTATAACCCTGAAAGGCAATGCTTTTTCCATCGGGAGAAAAGGCAGGTGATAAGGGCTGATCTATGGGAATGGGAATTTCCTTTTCCAGTTTCTTAGTGACCAGATTCATAATATAAAGATTTTTTCCCCTTTCCTTCCTGCCAAAGAAAGCCAGATAGTCACCATCAGGAGAAATAGCCAGATCCCTTCCCATTTCTGGACCAGTGGTTAAAAATTGAGAAGAAATGTATTCAAATCTATGTATCAAACCTGGAGTTAAATTTTCAAAGACCTTTTCTTCCTTTAAAGTAAAAAGGGCAACATCTATATCATTTTTATAAGTAGTTATAGAAGCAAAGAGTTCAGCAGAAGGAAGCAAAACAGGGGAAAGAAAGGAAGAGTCCTTAAAATTTTCTTTGAGAAGAAGGGGAGTTCCATAATTTTCTGGTTCATCCCATTCCACAAAATAACCTGCATAGAGTTTTCTCAAATAAAGACGAAAAAGGCGGTCAAAGGTTAAGGGTTCAATATCAAAAGCCCTCTTTAATGCCTTTTCCACGGTGGATTCCAGATTGGATCTGTATTCATAAAAAAACCTTCTCAAGCCCTCCTCACCCCATTGCTTTTCAATAAAATCAAATACAGCATGTCCAAATCTGTAAGCCATATAACCATATATTCCCTTTGTGGTAATGGAAGGGATTCTGTCATTGTAAACATAATCCCTCAAAATCATTCTGGAAAAGGAGTTTTCATCCTTTGCCATATAGGATGCCATACCTTCCACAAACCACTGAGGGACCTGCTGGGTTAAAGCTTTTGATACCTGCCTCTGGAAAAAAAATTCAAACTGAAAAATATGGGTAAGTTCATGGGTGATAAGTTTTTGAAGTCGTTCATCAGGCAGGTCAATGGGCATAACCATCCTGTTTCTTATGGGTTCAGCAAAGGCACCCACCCCTTCTGGGATAAAGGATAAAAGCACATTGGTCTGTTCAAAATCCGAATGGGTTTTATATAAAATAAGGGGTATGGCTTTATCTATTTTATAGTTAAATTTGGAAGATAAAAG
>JBBFMJ010000092.1:0-7059 GCA_037478515.1 Thermoanaerobaculia bacterium | reverse complement strand
CTGGAAAGGATCCGGTTCCTGAGCTTTTGGGAAAGAATTTAAAAGAAGAATTTACCTTTTCCAAGGATTTTCCTCCCGATGACCCATCGCCCCACAGGGGAAAAAAGGTAAATTTTAGGGGAACTATTGAGGAAATAAAAATTTTAAAGTACCCAGAACTGGATGTGGATTTTATAAAAAAGGATTTTCCTGATATAAATTCAGTGGAAGAATTTAAGGATTTTGTAAAAAAAAGAATAATGGAAAAGAAGAAGAGGGCTGCAGAAAATAAATTAAAAGAAGACCTGATTAATCAACTCCTTGCAAGGGTAGATATTCCAGTGCCAGAACCCCTTCTGGAGAATGAAAAGAGGAGATATTTACAGGAGGTTGCCCTTTCTCTTTATGAGAAAAATTATGATATAAACAAGCTGGATTGGGAAAAAATAACAAAGGATTATGAACCAAAAGCCATCAGGAATATACAAAAAAATCTGCTTTTGGAAGGTTTTGCACAAAATTTGGGGATAGAAATTAGTGATGGGGAAGTTTTAGAGTATATTAAAGCTTATTGCGAAGCAAACGGGCTGGATTATGAAAGGGAAATAAAACAGTACAGGCAGAAAGGGATTTTTGAGGAGATAAGGGCAGATTTAAGGATGGAAAGGACTTTAAAGGAGATTTTGCAAAAAATGGGTTTACAAAATTAATGGGATATCGTATAATATTTAATAGGAGGAATGATGTACATACCCTTTGTTATAGAGCAAGATGGTAGGGGGGAAAGGTCTTATGATATTTATTCCCGACTTCTCAAAGACCATGTTATCTTTTTAGGTGCCCCCATAACCGATGAGGTTGCAAATCTTGTAATTGCCCAGATGCTTTTTCTGGAAGCCCAAAATCCAGAAAGGGATATCTGTCTTTATATAAATACCCCTGGTGGTTCTATTTCTGCTGGTCTTGCCATTTACGATACTATGCAATATGTAAAACCCAATGTTTCAACCATCTGTATTGGACAATCAGCTTCTATGGGAGCAATCCTTCTGGCTGGGGGGACAAAGGGTAAAAGGTTTGCCCTTCCCAATTCCAGGATTATAATCCATCAGCCCTTAATGCCCCATCTGGAAGGTCAGGCAACAGATATAGACATCCATGCAAAGGATATAATGCAGCTGAGGGATAGATTAAATGAAATCCTTGCCTACCATACAGGTCAGCCAGTGGATAAAATCAAAAAGGACACTGACAGGGACTATATTATGAATGCCCAGCAGGCCCTGGAGTATGGCATAATTGATGCCATAATTACAAAGAAGGAATAACTGGAGAATTTATTTGTTTTATATAAGGAGTTTTGATGGTAAAAAAGGATAACGATTATTTAAGATGTTCTTTTTGTGGTAAAAGTCAGAGGGAAGTGCAAAAACTTATAGCAGGGCCCTCTGTCTTTATCTGTAATGAATGTGTGGATATATGTCAGGATATTCTTGCAGAAGAAAGGGAAGCCACTTCCTTTGAATCCTTTGACCTTCCCACCCCAAAGGAGATAAAAAGCTTTCTGGACCAGTATGTGGTAGGACAGGAAGAGGCAAAAAGAAAGCTTTCTGTAGCGGTCTATAACCATTACAAAAGAATACATTTTCTGGAAAGAAATCCAAAACCCGATGTGGAACTTCAAAAAAGCAACATATTACTTATAGGTCCAACGGGTGTTGGAAAAACCCTTCTTGCTGAAACCCTGGCAAAGTTTTTAAAGGTTCCCTTTGCCATAGCCGATGCCACAACCTTGACAGAGGCAGGTTATGTGGGGGAGGATGTGGAAAATATTATTTTAAAGTTATATCAAGCAGCAGGGGGAGATAAAGAAAGGACGAAAAAGGGGATTGTATATTTAGATGAGATGGATAAAATTGCAAAAAAAGGGGAAAATGTTTCCATTACCAGGGATGTCTCCGGGGAAGGGGTTCAGCAAGCCCTTCTTAAAATACTGGAAGGGACTATCTGTAATGTCCCACCTCAGGGAGGGAGGAAACATCCCCAGCAGGAATTTCTGCAAATTGATACCACAAATATTTTATTTATATGTGGTGGTGCCTTTGTGGGACTTGAAGATATAATTGCCAGAAGAGTATCTGAAAAACTGATGGGATTTGGTGCAAAGATAAAATCCAGAAAAGATGAAAGAATAGGGGAAATCCTGGCACAGGTACACCCTGAAGATTTGATTAAATATGGACTTATTCCAGAATTTGTGGGACGCCTTCCAGTGGTGGCAACCTTAGATGAACTGGGTCTGGATGCTATGATAAAAATCCTCACAGAACCAAAAAATGCTCTGGTAAGACAATATCAGAAAATGATGGAAATGGATGGGATTTCTTTAAGGTTTACAAGGGAAGCCCTTGAAGCCATTGCCAAGGAAGCCATAAAGAGAAAAGTTGGGGCAAGGGGTTTAAGGATAATCCTGGAAGAGCTTATGCTGGATATTATGTATGAAATTCCTTCCATAAAAGATGTAAAAGAGATAGTGGTAACCCAGGAGGATGTTTTAAATAAGAGGATACATCTATCCTCCATAAGAAAAGTGGTATGATATGAAACTTATGCAAAGTTCTTATTCACTGCCTTTGGTTCCTATGAGGGATATGGTTATATATCCCAACACCTATGCTCCATTTTATGTGGGAAGGCAATCTTCCATTATGGCAGTTAAAAATGCCCTGTCAAGCCATGACAAACTCATTTTTCTCTCTGCTCAAAAGGATGCCAAGATTGATAATCCTTCACCTGATGATATTTATTCTATTGGGGTTATTGCAAAAATTATTCAATATGTAGATACGGAAACTTCAAACCTTAAAGTTATTGTGGAAGGGATACAAAGGGCAAAGATTTTAAAGTATGATTTTCAGATTCCTTTCTTTCAGGTGGAGGTCTCCCCGCTGGAATATGAAATAAAAGTGGATAATGAAATTAGAAGATATATGGATATGGTGCTTTCCCTGGCTAAAAAATTTGCAAAACTTTCCCAAAATTCTGTCCTGGAAGCCATGCTCAGTTCCCTTTCTTTTGAAGATGTTTCCAGTTTTTGCGATAGGATTGCCTCTGCCCTTAAAATAGAGACCTCAGAAAAACAGGTTCTGCTGGAAACTTTAAATCCCATAACCCGCCTTCAAAAAATAAATGATATTTTAGATATAGAAATTGAAAAAATAAACATTGATAAAAGGATAAATCAAAAGGTAAGAAAACAGATGGAAAAAGCCCAGAAAGAATATTACCTTACGGAAAAGATAAAGGCAATTCACGATGAACTGGGACAGGCAGAAGACAGAACCTTGGAAATTCAGGAACTCAAGAAAAAGATTGAAGAGTGTGGTATGACCCCCGAGGCAAAGGAAAAAGCACTATATGAACTTAAAAGATTGGAAAGTATGGCTTATATGTCTGCCGAAGCCACGGTTTCCAGAACATATATTGACTGGCTCATAAATGTCCCCTGGAAAAAGGCAACCAGAGAGATAAAGGACTTAAAAAGGGCTGAAAAGATTTTAAATGAAGACCATTATGGGCTTGAAAAGATTAAAGAAAGGATACTGGAATTTCTGGCAGTAAGGCAGCTGGTTAAAAAATCCACTGGTTCAATCCTATGTTTTGTGGGTCCTCCAGGGGTTGGAAAGACATCTCTGGGAAGGTCCATTGCCAGGGCAATGAACAGAAAATTCGTCCGCCTTTCCCTGGGTGGTGTAAGGGATGAAGCAGAGATAAGGGGGCATAGAAGAACCTATATTGGTGCCCTCCCCGGACAGATAATTCAAATGATGAAAAAGGCAGGGACAATCAATCCAGTGATGCTTCTGGATGAGATAGATAAAATGTCTATGGATTTCCGGGGAGACCCATCTGCTGCCCTTATGGAGGTTCTGGACCCCGAACAAAACAAAAACTTTAACGACCACTACCTGGATGTGGATTATAATTTATCCCATGTATTTTTTATATGCACTGCCAATGTTCTCCATTCCATCCCACCTGCTTTAAGAGATAGAATGGAAATCCTGCAGCTGGCTGGTTATACCGATATGGAAAAAATTGAAATTGCCAAGAGACATCTGATACCAAAACAGTTAAAACACCATGGACTTTCAAAATATAAAATTGAATTTACTGATGAAGGGATAATGACCATAATTGAAAATTTTACAAGAGAAGCAGGGGTCAGAAATCTGGAGAGGGAAATCTCTTCCATTTGTAGAAAACTAGCTAAAATTTTAGTAAGGGACAAGGAACTGAAATATAAAACCCTTGGAAAGAATGAGATTTTTGAACTTTTAGGCAAACCAAAGTTTAGAAGATTGGATCCAAAGCTGGAAAAACCAAAGATAGGGGTGGCTTTGGGGCTCGCCTGGACAGAAGTGGGTGGGGAACTCCTTGCAACAGAAGCAGTAAAGATGCCTGGAAAGGGAAATTTAATCCTTACAGGTCAACTGGGTGAAGTTATGCAGGAGTCAGCCAAAGCAGCCCTTTCCTGGATAAGGTCCAAATCCTTAAGCTGGGATCTGGATCCAGAGTTTTTCCAGAAATATGATATTCATATCCATGTGCCAGAAGGAGCAATTCCAAAGGATGGTCCTTCTGCTGGCATTACCCTTGGAGTTGCACTGGCTTCATTGGTGAGGGATATTCCTGTGAGAATGGATATGGCTATGACGGGTGAAATTACCCTGATTGGAAAGGTTCTTCCTGTGGGTGGAATAAAAGAAAAGATTTTGGGTGCCCACAGGTCCGGAATTTTAAATATCATACTTCCAAAGGAAAATGAAAAGGACCTGGAAGATATTCCAAAGGAAGTTCTGGAAAAACTAAAAGTTCATCTTGTAGAAAATATGGAAGAGGTGATATCCCTTGCCCTGCTTGGTGAAGAAGAGGTGGCTTTAAAGGAAGAAAAAGCAAAAGCACTTTCTAAAACCTCGGAAAAACAGATACCCTTGCCTGAAATTTAGAAAGTGCGCTTTTTAATAATTTAAAAATTTGATTTTGAACCATTTAAGTTTTTAACTTAAAGTTTAAAGTATTTTTATAAATATAAAACTATAAAGGAGTGTTTATGAGCGAAAAGCCCAAAACCACAAAAAGCACCAGAGGAAGGAAGAAAAAACTTCCTGAAAAAGAAGAGGTATCTATTATTGTAGAAGAGCCCAAGGAGGAAAGGGACGAAAACATTACCATCAGAAAACTGAAGGACTATTCTATGGGAGACCTCCAGTCCCTTGCCCAGGAATTGAAAATTGAAGGGGTTTCCTCTATGAGGAGGCAGGAACTGATTTTTGAAATTTTGAAGAAAAAGACAGAAATGCAGGGGCTTATTTTTTCAGAAGGGGTTCTGGAAGTTTTACCTGATGGGTATGGTTTCTTGAGAGCACCAGAGCATTCTTACCTTCCCGGACCTGACGATGTCTATGTCTCGCCAAGCCAGATAAAAAGGTTTAATTTAAAGACAGGAGACACCATTTCAGGTCAGATAAGGACACCCAGGATGGAAAATGGGGAAAAATACTTTGCTCTGGTACGCCTGGAAGCAGTCAATTTTGAACCAGTGGAAATGGCAAGGGAGAGGAAAAATTTTGATGATTTAACACCCCTTTATCCAATGGAAAGAATAGTCCTGGAAAACCCTTCTGATATGTCTTCCAGGGTAATGGATCTGATAACACCCATTGGAAAGGGTCAAAGGGGACTTATTGTGGCACCTCCCAGGACTGGAAAGACCATGCTCCTTCAATCCATAGCCCACTCTGTAACCAGAAACCATCCTGAAATAATACTGATTGTCCTTTTGATTGATGAAAGGCCTGAGGAGGTTACTGATATGCAGAGGTCTGTCAAAGGTGAAGTAATTGCTTCTACCTTTGATGAAGGAGCCCAGAGGCATGTGAATGTAGCAGAGATAGTAATGGAAAAGGCAAAACGCCTTGTGGAATATAAAAATGATGTATTAATCTTACTTGATTCAATTACCCGTCTTGCCAGAGCATACAATACAGTTGTTCCTGCATCTGGTAAGGTTTTATCAGGTGGTATTGATTCCAATGCCCTCCAAAAACCAAAGAGATTTTTTGGGGCAGCCAGAAATATTGAAGAAGGGGGATCCCTTACCATTATGGGAACTGCCCTCATTGACACTGGCTCCAGGATGGATGATGTAATCTTTGAAGAGTTCAAAGGAACTGGTAATATGGAACTTCATTTGGATAGAAAACTTGTTGATAAGAGGGTTTTCCCTGCAATAGATATAAACAGGTCTGGGACAAGGAAGGAAGAACTTTTAATGGAGCCAGAAGAATTAAACAGGGTTTGGGTTTTAAGAAAGGTTTTAAACCCCTTATCTTCTGTTGAAGCAATGGAACTTTTAATTGATAAACTTTCAAAGACAAAGACAAACAAAGAATTTTTATATATGATGAGCCAGGGGCTGTAAATATAGAGCAGTGTAGCAGCACGGATGTGTGGTAATATACCCATAGAAAATGATGGTATACCTGCACTTTTAAAAACTAAAAATAGATTTAATTTAAATTTATGCTATATCTAATTTTAATTCTCAAGAAAAGGAAGGAAATTATTTTTTTAATAAAAATGGAAGAAATTTTGGAAAAATAATAAAAACAAACAAAGAAACAAAGAAACAAAGAAACAAAGAAACCCAAGAGGCCCTCCTTTTAAAAAATAAAAGAAAATTTAATTTTTAAAATTTAAAAAAAAATTAAGAAAGGAGGTAAAATGTTTAAATTTAAAGGTATAATTTTAATAATTTTGGCATTTTCTTTTAATTTAATATCTGATAATATAAATTTTGATATGGAAGAGATGTATTGGTTCAGCGGAAAATGGACAAAACAGGTTTTTGAAAATAGATACTAATTCATTAAAAATCATATGATGCAATTTCTTCATTTTTATTATAATATTTTGGACTTCGGCCGTCAAGGGTTTCCGTGCCTTTGGCACTCCAATCCTTTCAGGACGCAAGCCCTTGACTGCCTTGTCCTTTAAATATTCTTTTTCAATTAGAAG
>JBBFMJ010000091.1:0-7079 GCA_037478515.1 Thermoanaerobaculia bacterium | reverse complement strand
CCTGTCCAAATTGTTGAATGTCTGCTTCTTTCTTCTGGATAAATTTCAAGCTGTTCAATTCTTCTCCAAGTATTTTTTTGGGGGTCATATAATGCTCCATCAGAAAGGGAATTCCTATAAGCTTCTCCTCCCCAGATTAACATTTCTTTTCCAGTCCAGACAGCGGAATTATAAATTCTTGGTGAAGGAGTTGAAGTATCAAGTCTTATCGTTTTCCATTCATCTTTTAGGGGATCATAAATCCCCCCTGAATTTAAATAAAGATCATCTAGTCCACCCCAAATAATCATACTACTCCCAGTCCATAAGGCACAATGTTCAACTCTCGGAGAGGGGGCATTTTTTGTTGTTATTTCTTTCCAGCTATTGGTCTTTAAATTATATATTGCCCCTGTTTGCAAAAAATTTTCGTCATTATAACCGCCCCAGATTATCATCTCTTCCCCCGTCCATACAGCGCTATGTTCAATTCTGCATTCTAAACCCCCTGGAGGTGGAACTTGACTGAACCTATCCAGAGTAGGGTTATAAATTATTACAAAACAAATTCCAGAACCATCTATTTCATCAGACCCACCCCAAATTATCATTTCCTCACCAGTCCAAACAACAGAAGAACCGTAACCTGTAAAATGGTAAGGGGAAACTTTCTTTTCCCAAAGGTCGATTGATGGCTTATAAATTAATAGTGTTTTTTCAAATTTTAAAGAAAAACCCCCAAAAATAATCATCTCAGCGCCAGTCCATATTGCTTTATGTCCAGCATTTAAAGGAATAGGATCATCTAAAATTCCATTATCCCAAGAATCTATTGGCATATATTTAAAATTCTCTTCAAAGGAATTAAAATCTTCTGCTTCTATTTTTTCAAACGAAAAATTTTCCTCTTCTAAGAATTTATCAATATCTTCCAAAAGCCCATTCTCTTTAAATTTTAAGCAGTAATTTTCAAAAAATCTTTCAACCATAATTGGTTTTATAAGACATTCAAAAATTAAATATTTGTTATTTTTTAAGGCAGAAAAGATTTCTTTAAGCATTTCTGGATCTTTTGTGTTTTTCATAATCCTTTTCAACTCTTCTTCCATATCCTGTGTTTTGATTTCCTTTTTAAAAAATGTTTTTAAAGTTTGCTCTTTTTTTAAAAAATTAAGGACCTTTTCCTTTATTTTTTCTTCATTTATGACCTCATCAAAGGCAGGTTTTGGTTTCTTGTTTTCTTTTGGCCAGACCCTATTTTTGTAAAAGACCTCTTCAATTTTCTTTTGGTAAAAAATTCTTTCATTTAAATTAAAAGAAAAGAAATTTAGTGGGATTAAAAAAACAAGAAAAGGAGTTAATTTCTTCATCTTTACACCTCAATAATTTATACGATCCCGTTATAAATAATGTTCAAAATAAGAAAAATATATTAAGGTATAAAAAAAATACCAAAGAACAAATCTATTTATTTTATAGGGCAATTCACAAATTGCCCCTGCAGACATGGACTACGGAATGCGGAAAACGGTTTATCTCCAGTTTGGAAGATAAAAGGAAATTACCTTTGGTTCTGTCATCTCCTGTAGAGAAAATTTTATCCCTTCCCTTCCAAGCCCTGAATATTTAACTCCTCCAAAAGGCATTGAATCCAGTCGATAATCTGTGGAATCATTTATCATAACCCCACCACATTCCAATTTGTATGCCGCTTTGAAGGCAAGGTTTACATCATTTGTAAAGATTGCAGCATGGAGTCCAAAGGGGAGAGAATTTGCCTTTTCAATCCCTTCGTCTAAATTTTTAATGGGATATAAATTAACAGTGGGTCCAAATACCTCTTCTTTATGGATTGTAGCATTTTCAGGGACATCTACCAGAACTGTGGGCCAGTAAACTGCACCCTCCCTCTTTCCACCACATAAGACCTTTGCACCCAGTTTCTTTGCCTCTTCAACCCATTCCTCTACCCTCTTGGCTTCCCCTTCCGTAATAACTGGACCCATATCGCAATCCTCCTCTAATTTTGGTCCAACTTTGTATTTTTTTGTCCTTTCCACAAACTTTTCTGTAAATTTATCAAAAATTTCTTTTTCAATATAAATCCTTTGAACCCCAATGCAGTTCTGTCCACAAGCCCAGAAGGCACCTGAGACACAGGATTCCACTGCCATATCCAGATCACAATCTTTAAGGACAATTACTGGTGAATTGGAGCCCAATTCCATCCCAATTTTTTTAATCCCTGCCATAGAGGCAATCCTTTTCCCTGCCTCCAGCCCACCAGTGAAGGAAATCATCCTTATCCTTTCATCTTTAACCAGTGCATCACCAATCTTTGAACCAAATCCAGTTAAAATATTTAATGCTTTTGGTGGAAGCCCTGCTTTAAGGAGTGCTTCACCTAATTTTAAAGCAGAAAGGGGTGTAACTGTGGCTGGCTTTAAAATTACTGAATTTCCTGCTGCAAAGGCAGGACCTAATTTGTGTGCAACTAAATTTAGTGGGTCGTTAAAAGGTGTAATTGCAAGGACAATTCCAATGGGAAATCTATAATAATATCCAATCCTCTTTTCACCACCGGGGAAGGAATCAAAGGGAATTGTCTCACCTAAAATCCTCTTTGCCTCCTCTGCTGAAACTGTTAAAGTATTTGTGCATCTGTTTGCCTCTTTTCTTGCTTCCCTGATTGTCTTTGAACCTTCCAGTGCAATGGTCCTGGCAAAATCCTCCAAATTTTCCTTAACTATTTGGGCAGTTTTATATAAAATTTGTGCCCTTTCAAAGACAGTTAAATTTGAAATTTCCTTAAAGCCCTCCTGCGCTGATACAATTGCTTTTTCCACATCATCTAAGGTTGCTGATGGGACTGTGTCAATTAAATGATTGTCCCAGGGATCCCTTACTTCAATTTTTTCTTCTCTTTCCACCCACTCCCCAGCAAGTAGCATCTTCATATCTACCTCCTGTTTTTATGGATTAAAATAAAATCATTTAGCATTGCATAACCGGTCTCTTTCCTTCCTGCACCAGGTCCTACAATTGTAACTGAATTTAAGGCATCATTTATAAAGCTCAAAGCATTTGTTGAACCCATAACAGAAGACAAAGGATCTGAGAGTTCTAAAAGTTCTGGGGAGACCTTAACCTTTACCTTACCCTTTTCTTTCCATACTTTACCAATCAATTTATACCTCTTTCCTTCTTCCTTTGCCTTAAAAATATCTTCTTTTTTAATTTCAGTTATCCCGATACATTCAAGTTTTTTGGGGTCTGGCTTGACCCTTGCTCCAAAGACCACATTAGCAAGGATGCATACCTTAGCAAGGGCATCCCATCCTAAGACATCTGCATCAGGTACTGCCTCTGCATAGCCCAAATCCTGTGCAATTTTTAATGCTTCTTCATAGGAAAGACCTTCTTCCATCTTAGTTAAGATAAAATTTGTAGTCCCATTTAAAATACCCTTTATCTCTTTTATCTCACAACCAGCCATCCCATTTTGAAGCAGGGAAAATACAGGCGTGCCAGCCATAACAGTCCCTTCAAACCTTAAAATCTTCTTTTTCCTTTTTGCCAGCTCTGAAAGTTCTTTATAATACAAAGCAATGGGACCCTTATTGGTGGTTACCACATCCATCCCTTTATCTAAGGCATTTTTTATATGGGTTGTTGCTGGCTCCGCTTTTTTTATATCAGTGTAGGTCGCTTCAAACATAACTGTTCCATTTGCTTTTTCTATGGTCTCAAGGGCATTTAAGCCATTTTTCCCATCTGGAAAATTGTTTAGGTTTTTTCCTGCCTTTACCCATTTTAAAACCTTCTCCATATCAAGCCCATTGTTATTTAAGACAGAGCCCTTTAAAGAATCGCAAACTGCCACCAGTTTGTAATCAAGCCCAAAATTTTCCTTTAAAAATTTCTTTTTTTGAACCAGAAGTTCTAAAAAACCCTGGCCTACGGTTCCAAAACCAATTAAAACTAATTTTTCCATAATACCCCCTTAAATTTTTAGTTTTTTATTATAGCATTTTAAAAAATTTTATGCTAAAATTTTTGTGTGAGATTCTATTTTAGAAAGGAAGGAATTTTATTTTACGGGCTTTCCTTTGCCTTTTTTGTAATATTTTTATTTCTAAACTATTTTTTTGCCTTCCTATTTTTTATTTTAACCTTGTTTTTCCTTTACTTTTTCAGGGATCCTGAAAGGGAAATACCAAAAGAAGGGGTTGTCTCACCTGCTGATGGCAGGGTTATTAAAGTTGAAGAAAAAGAAAGAGAACTGAAAGTTTCAATTTTTATGTCCCCTTTCAATGTTCATATAAACAGAGCACCAATTTCAGGAAAGATAACTAAAATTGAGTATAAGAAAGGGAAAAAATATCCAGCAGATTCAGAAAAGTCATCAGATTTGAACGAATCAAATACTTTTTATATTGAAAATGAAAAATATAATTTAAGGGTAAAACAAATTGCTGGAATTCTGGCAAGGAGAATTGTTTCCTTTAAAAAGGAAGGGGATACCGTTCAAAAGGGTGAAAGGATAGGGCTTATAAAGTTTGGTTCCAGGGTGGAAGTTTTTTTATCTGGAAGTTTTAATTTATTAATCAGTAAAGGAGATAAGGTCTATGCAGGATATACCATTATTGCCAAAGAAAAAGAAACCTAAAAAAGGGATATATGTTTTCCCTTCCATTTTAACCATTGGCTCTGTTTACTGCGGTTTTTTTGCACTTATAAAAAGCTTTAATGGAAAATTTGAAGCAGCGGGTTTGTGGATTATAATTGCTGCAATTTTAGATACCCTGGATGGAAGAATTGCCCGCCTTACTAAAACCAGCACAGATTTTGGAAAAGAACTGGATTCCCTTGCTGATGCAATTTCCTTTGGAGTAGTCCCTTCCATAGTTTTATACAATTATTCTTTAAAAGAAATGGGCAGGGCTGGAATCCTTTTAACTTTTTTATATTTAACCTGCGGTATTATACGCCTGGCAAGGTTTAATACCCTTCCCAGTTTGTCCAGAGCATATTTTGTAGGACTTCCAATCCCTGCTTCTGCTTCTTTCATTGCCTTAAGCCTGATTTTAAGGGTTCCAAATTCTTCCCTAATTTTCCCAATAGCTGTCCTTATTCTTTCCTATCTTATGGTTTCCACAATTCCCTATCCCTCCTTTAAGGAACTGGAACTTAAAACTATGAGGCCTACCTTTACACTCCTTTCCATTGTCCTACTCTTTTTAATTGTAGCTTTCCATCCCCCTTTAAGCTTGCTCCTTTTACTTTTAACCTATTACCTTTCAGGACCATACCTCTTCTTTTCAAAAAAACTTTTGAAGAAAAGAAAAGAGTTTAACCTCTTTGATGAAACCTAAAAAAGTTGCAGTTTTAGACATATCTAACCTCGAAGGGGAAACCTTTAAAAATTTCATAACAGACCATCCTCTCTCAGGAATTGATTTTTTTTATTTTCAGGACAAAGAGATAACCTTTACCAGGTCTTCTGAAGGGGCTTCCCTTATACTTGAAGAAAACCTCGAAGCTCTTCAGGATTTTCCACTGGTCATAGATTTTAAAAAGGAAAGAAAAGATTTCTATGAAATAGAGGGCTCCACTATTTTTGTAAATTTACAGGGGAAAGGTACTCTCATATTTTATGGCTTAAACCATCAGAAATTAAAAGAAGAACCCCATCTTAAAACTCCTCACCCTTTCAACTGCCTTTTTTTCAGGTTTCTGGAGTATTTTAAAACCAGTCCTCCAGAAATGGTATTCTGCAATGCCGTCCTTTCCACTTCAGAGGAAGGAAGGGAAGGGCAGGATGAACTTTACAATCAAACAGTTGCCCTTTTAAACCTTTCCAGTTATAAAAAGAAAATCTATAAAGGTCAAATTGCCTTCAATATTTCTATGATAGACAACCCCAATTTTCAAAGAAGAATTGAAGAAGAGATATCATTTTTCTTTGAAAACTCTTTTCCCTTTCAGATACAGATTGCAAGGTCAGGTACCTTCTTTGGAACGGTGATTTTTTTAAACATAATTTTTTCCAAACCCGAGGATAGAGAAAATTACAAAGAGTGGCTTTCTAAAAAAGAAGACTTTATTTTTAATTTAAAAAGCGAAGGAATTGTGGAAGCAGTACAGGAGGGAAAGGTATTTGTAAAATTTAAAGAAGAGGAAGAAAAAAGGGTTTTGGGTCTTCAAATCTATGGAGATCCCCTCTATTCTGGAATGGCTTATAATCTTTCAAATCTTACAGAAGAATTTTTTAAGGGTTTTTTTGTGTTAAAATAACTATTATGGATATTAAAGTGCTTTTGGCTAAAGCAAAAGAAATGGGGGCTTCAGACCTTCATATAAAGACAAAGAGACCCCCCCTTGTAAGGGTAAAGGGAGAATTGTTTCCAATTCCTGATTTCCCAGTAATTGAGCCCGAAGAAATACAGGAAATAATTAGAGAAATATTAAGCCCTAAACAGCTTCAAAAACTGGAAGATTTTCAAGCAGTGGATTTTGGATATGGAGTTGCAAAAGTTGCAAGATTTAGAGGGAATGCTTTTTATCAAAGGGGCTCTCTATCTCTCTCTTTCAGGCAAATCCCTTATGATATAAAAAATATTGATGATTTAAATCTGCCAAAGGTAATCCATGAATTTTGTGACCTGCCTGATGGACTTGTCCTGGTTACGGGTCCCACAGGAATGGGCAAATCCACAACCCTTGCAGCAATTATAAAAGAAATTTCAGAAAAACATAAAGTTCACATAGTTACCATTGAAGATCCCATTGAATTTTTATTTACCGACCACCTGGCTTCTATTTCTCAAAGAGAAGTGGGTACAGATACCCCTTCCTTTAAAGAAGCATTAAAAAATTGTATGAGGCAGGACCCTGATGTGATTATGGTGGGTGAAATGAGGGATGTGGACACCATGTCCACGGTGCTTACTGCTGCAGAGACAGGGCATCTGGTTTTTTCCACTCTTCACACAAACAATGCAGGCCAGACCATTGACAGGATAATTGATGCCTTTCCTTCAAATCAACATAAACAGATAAGGAGCCAGCTGGCACAAGTTTTAAGGGCTATAGTTTCC
>JBBFMJ010000090.1:3076-7080 GCA_037478515.1 Thermoanaerobaculia bacterium | reverse complement strand
GTGGTATGCCTGAGGATAAAGCTATAGAAGAATTTTACTCTTATGTGAAAAATGTTGGAAGGGAAGATGGTGTAATCTGGGTAATACTTGATGGCGAAAACCCCTGGGGGGGTTATCAAAATTATGGAAGGAGTTTTTTAAGAAAACTTTTTGAAAGGGCAGAAAAGGAAGGGGTGGAGTTTTTAACTTTAAAGGAAGTATTAAACCTCAACCTCAAACCCCAGAAAATAGAATATCTTTTTTCAGGAAGCTGGGTGGATGCTTCTTTTTATATCTGGACTTCAGATCCTGTTAAAAACAAGGCCTGGGAAATGGTCCATTCTTTAAGGGACCAGATAGCTGCCCTTAAAAATGAAGAATCCCTTTTCTATTTCTATGCTTCCCAGGCATCGGACTGGTTCTGGTGGTATGGAAAACCAAACTTTTCACCCTATGAACCAGAGTTTGATTTTCTTTTCAGGCATTACTTAAAGAAATCCCTTGAAAAGGCAGGACTTTCAGCACCCCTTTCCCTTGAAAAGCCCTTGACGGAAGAGATAAAATTTGTTTCAAAGAAGCCAATTTTCACAATAAATCCCATTATAAATGGAAAGGAAGATTCTTTTTTCGAATGGGCAAATGCAGTTAAGGTTTCAGTTAAAACAGGGGATGCCATGCACCTTTCGGAAGGTTCCTTTGAAGACCTCTTTTTTGGTTTTAATCTGGAAAATCTCTTTATAAGATTGGACCCCAGCCCTGCTTTTCTGGAAGATATAAAAAGGGGTGAAATTTTACTAAATTTGAATCTCCCTCAGGAAAAAAGCTTTAAAATTTACCCTGCAGGAGAAGAAATTGAAATCTGCTTTGAAAAAATAGTGGAAATAAGGATTCCTTTTAAATTTTTAGGTTTAAAACCCAGAGAAGAAGTGGCATTTTTTATAGATTTCAAAAATGAAAAGGGGGAAAGGATACCCAGGAGCGGTCTTTTATACTTTACAGTTCCCCATTCCACTTATGAGGAGGAAATGTGGAGCGTTTAAATTTTTTATTTGGAGTTCACTGCCACCAGCCAGTGGGAAATTTTGGATTTGTCTTTGAAAAGGCATACAAAAGAGCGTACCTTCCTTTTTTCCAGTGTTTGAAGGAGTTCCCAGATATAAAAATTGTTGCCCATTTTTCAGGACCCCTTCTGGACTGGATTGAGGAAAATCAGCCATCCTTTCTGGATTTTTTAAAAGAAATGGTGGAAAGGGGACAGGTTGAAATTATAGGTGGGGGATATTATGAACCAATTCTCCCAATTCTTTCAGAAAAGGACCAGAGTGCCCAGCTGAAATTGATGAAAAAAAAATGTCAGGAATTTTTTGGAAAAAAGCCCGAGGGCTGCTGGATTGCTGAAAGGGTGTGGGAACCATCCCTTCCCTTTATTTTAAGTAAAAATGGATACAGGGCAGTGTTTTTGGATGATTTTCACTTTTTATCTTCGGGACTGGAAGACAGGGAGGTCTTTGACTATTTTCAGTCATACCATTTAGACAGTAAAGTTTATCTTTTTCCCATAAAGGAAAAATACCGCTACCTCATCCCCTTTGCACCCGTTGAAGAGGTTATGGAAAATTTTCAGAGGGATAGAGAAATTTATAAGGATTCCATAATTACTATGGTAGATGATGGGGAAAAGTTTGGAATATGGCCTGGAACCTATAAATGGGTCTGGGAAGAAAAGTGGCTTAAAAAATTCTTTGAAGCCCTTTCAAAGGCAGATTTTATTAAAACAATTACCTTAGAGGAAGCCCTTTCCTTAAAAAAGCCCAGAGGAGTTTTACACATACCAACCCAGTCCTATTTTGAAATGGGGGAATGGACTCTCCCTGCCCAAAAGATTTTAAAATATAAGGAATTTTATAATGAAATCAGGGAAAGGAAGGAACTGAAACCCTTTTTAAAGGGTGGATACTGGAGGAATTTTTTTGAAAAATATGAAGAGTCCTTCTGGATATATCAAAGGATGGTTTATGTCTCCAGTTATTTAAAAGATAAAATAAACTTAAATTTACTCAAAGCCCAGTGTAATTGTGGATGGTGGCATGGGATTTTTGGCGGGCTTTACCTTCCCTTTTTAAGGAGGGCAATTTTTTCAAATTTGATTAAAGCAGAAAAAAATAAAAAGGAAGGTTTTTATAAAGAAAAGGAATTTTTTGTTTTGAGGGATAAGAAATTTCAAATCTTTGCAATTGAGGGATATGGAGGAGTTTTAAAAGAAATTGATGTTTTAGACAAAAGTTTGAATATCACAGACCTTTTAAGGAGAAGGATAGAAGCATACCACTTTGAGGAAAAAAAGGAAGACAGAGAACATGCTTCAATCCACGACCTTTCATTTTCCATTGAACCCTCCTTCAAGCCAGATATAGTAAACGACCCAAATCCCCACCTTCCCTTGATAATGCATTTTTTAGATGAAATTCCTTTAAATTTAAATGAAATACAGAATTATGAAAGGATAAAGATATGGGAGGGGAGGGGAGAAATTCTCAAAAGGAAGCTGGGAATTGAAATAAAAACTAAACAGAATGGATTGGAAATTACAAAAAAAATAAAAATTGATGGGGAAAATTTAAATTTTCAAATAAAGGTAGAAGGAAATTTGACAAAATACTGGGCAGTGGAACTTCCCTTTTCATTTCCTGAGGGTTTTTATAAAACTGAAAAACTGGATTTTATTCCTTTCTCTTCCCCTAACCTTTTTGAAAAACCAGAAACTATGTTTTTAAGGGACAGGGTAACAGATTTAAAATTAGAAATTGGCTTTAAAAATCTGGAAAAAGTTTGCATTTTTCCCTTGAACACCATTGCAAAATGTGAAGAAGGTTTTGAAAAAATCCTTCAAGGCATTATAATATTACCTATTTTTTTTGAAAAGGAAGCATGCATAAATTTAAAGCTGGAGGTTTAAATGTCAGAGTTAAGGCACGACCCCATTCAGAGAAGATGGGTGATAATTGCCACAGAAAGGAGCCAGAGGCCCCAGGAATTTAAAATCCAGGAGCCCGAGAAGGGGGGAAAATTTTGTCCCTTTTGTTCAGGGAATGAACAATTTACTCCTCCTGAGATTTTTTCCATAAGGGAAAATGGCGGGAAGGACCAACCAGGATGGCAGGTTAGGGTTGTTCCAAATAAGTTTCCTGCTTTAAGAATTGAAGGGGACTTAGAGAGGAGGGGGTACGGTATGTATGATTTAATGAATGGAATAGGTGCCCATGAAGTTGTAATTGAAAGCCCTCACCACACAGATACATTCCCTGAATTTTCTGTGGAACATATAGTTAAAGTGCTGACTGCTTATCAGGTACGCCTCAGGGATTTAATGAATGATATAAGGTTTAGATACATTTTAATATTTAAAAACCATGGAGCTCAGGCAGGTGCTTCCCTTCCCCACCCTCACACACAAATAATTGCCACGCCCATAACCCCCAGAACTGTTGCCATAGAACTTACTTCTTTAAAGGAACATTACCTTGTAAAGGAAAGGTGTCTTATTTGTGATATTTTAAAGGATGAGATGGAAAAAGGAGAAAGGATTGTATCCCTGACGCAGGATTTTGTAGTGGTAGCACCTTTTGCTTCCAGATTTCCCTTTGAACTTTTCATTGCCCCCAGGAAGCACTCCCATGATTTTCTTGCCTGTGAAGGGCATTTGAAGGAAAGTCTGGCAATTACCTTGAAAGATACATTCATCAGATTAAAAAAAGCTCTTTCAGACCCCCCCTACAACTTTGTTTTCCACATTGCTCCAAATGTCATTGGTAAGCCCTCAAGGCCTGGATATTGGCAGACATTACAATATGATTTCCACTGGCACATTGAAGTAATACCCCGGCTTACAAAGATGGCTGGATTTGAATGGGGAACTGGTTTTTATATAAACCCAACTCCTCCTGAGGATGCTGCAAAATTTTTAAGAAAAGTCGAAATTTAAGGATCAGGTCTTGAATCTTGACTGAATTTAAATTTTTATTTCA
>JBBFMJ010000090.1:0-3066 GCA_037478515.1 Thermoanaerobaculia bacterium | reverse complement strand
CTCTCAATAAAAATTTAAAATTAAGGGTTTTTCCCTGGGGAAAATAATTTCATAAAAAAAGCAAGAAAAAATAAAGAAAATTCTATAGGTTTTTAGATTTACAGGAAGGTCTGTGCAGCAGAAATTAATATAAAAGAGAGATTTTTTAATGCCTATATAAATTTTTGCCTTGCCCACAAGTAGGTTGAGGACTTTCTTGGGGCTAATTATTCATACTTGGGTAAAACAACAAAAGAAATTGAAAAGTCAAGATTCAAGACCTGACCCTGATGACTAAAAATCCATTGGTCCTAAGGCAGAAGAATCGCCTCCAGCAAGTATGGATACCAGTGCCTGTTTAAAATAATCACTTTTGGCTCTTATATCTGCGGAAATCCTTTCTTCATATAATTGCTTTGACCTATCTATATCTTCTTTAAGCAGGGAATAGATATTTTTATTTTTCCTACCCTCTTCAACTTTATTTTCATTGTAAAGTTTTATTTCTGATACCAGAAGGCGTGCAAATCTCCTGGCTTCATCATGTCTTCTGGATTCCTCAGGAGTCAGGCCCGGTTGAACAGGTATGCTTTCAAAGCCAAAACCAGGCCTTTCCTTTTTAAAGTCAGCAGGTGGTTTAACTTCTACACTTTTTTTTGCATAAATTTCTTCAATATTTTGAGGCGGGGCTTCTGCTTTTGGCGGTGGTGGAGGTGGGACTGGCTTTTTTATTTCTTCAGGTTCAAATTCCCTCATACCACTTTCCTGTTCAGCAGCCCATTCAGAAGCAGGGGGTGCCTCTGGAACTTCATATTCTGAAGGTTTTACCTCCTCCTCCTCTTCCACTTCCACTTCTTTTACTTCCTCCATTTCCACTTCATAAGCTTCTGTGACCTTTGTTATTTCCAATTCTGGCTTTGCCACAGGAGGTGGAACTGGTTTTGGAGATGCAGGTGGAATTTGCACTGTTTGAGAGGGTTCTTTAGGAATTTCCGGCGGTTTCTTCAAGGTTTCTCTTTTTATGGCTTCCAGCTGTTGCATTGCTTTTATATCAAATTTCTGGGTTTTTTCTGGAGAAGGGGGTGGTGTAGGGGGAGTTGGAGGGGTTACCACTTCAGGTTTTGAAGGCCTGGAAGTTTCCACTTTCATAGCTTCCTGCCTGGAAAGTGTAGGAGAGGGAAGAAGTTGCCTCATTCCAATTAAACTTATACAAAGGGATGAAGTATAGGTTAAAATTTCCAGGATGTCTGGCTCTAAATTTATAGCACCCTTTATTTCATCGGCATAAAGAGCAGCAGCCACTTTATCTTTGATAATTAGAGGAGTTAGAAATACAATCTCTGGCTTTGGACCACCCAGGGTCTTTGTTATTAAATCTTCACTTAAAGGTTGATAAATGTAGGTTGTTTTATTTTGATAGGTGTTAAAAAAGGGATTTCCCTGACTTAAAGGAAAAATTGTTGTTTTTATCTTGGAATCATCAGCTCCAAATTTTGTAAAACCCATTCCCTTCCATCCCACTGCCTGTTCATTTTTAAAGATAAAAATGGCAACTCTGGAGGCATACTGAAAGGCCTCTTTTAAAAAATTGTCCAGTATTTCCACCTGTGTCTTACCTTTATCAATTTGTATAAGGGAATTTTTAAGGGAAGCAAAGTTTCCCTTTTCTACTTTTTCCACTGCTGGAATTTGTGGTTTTGCAAGGGTTGAAACCAGATTTAAAATTTTATCAATATTAAAGGATATGGGAGAAGGTTTTGGAATGGAATCCAAACTCATTTTTATGCCTGCAATGGCTGTCTCAATTTTTGACAGGTAAAGTTCCTGAGCTTCTTCCAGCTCACTTTTTAGGGTCTCTAAAGCCTTTTTAATTTCTTCCATATAAATAATATAACATTAAATTCTTTTAAAAGTCAAGGGAATTTTGATTTTTTTTAAATTGTATGTTATAATTTTTTGTGGTATAATTAAAAAAAGGGGACGTAGTTCAGTTTGGTTAGAACGCCGGCCTGTCACGTCGGAGGTCGCGGGTTCGAGCCCCGTCGTCCCCGCTTTTAATTTTTTTAAAGGAGAAATTTTAAAAAAGAATTTTTTTTATGTTTGAGTGGATTTTGGAAATTTACATTGGGAAAAATCTCTGTAAAAAGTACAAGCTGGATATTCCTGAAGTAAAGATAGGAAGGGCAGCAGAAAATCATATAAACCTTCCTGCAGAAGTGGTTTCCAGAAACCATGCCCTTATTTCTATAGCAAAAGGTTATATTGTGCTGGAAGATTTGGGTTCAACCAATGGAACCTATTATAAGGATAAGAAGATTGACAGGATATATTTAAAGGAAGGGGATTTTTTTGTAATTGGACCTTACGGATTTAAGGTTTTAAAATCCTCTTTTGATGAAGCTCAACCCGTTTCAGAGATTGTTTTAAGGAAGACAACAGAATGCTCAAAAACAGGTACTATAGATAAAGAAGTTAAGGAAAAGATAATAAAACAGATGGAAGAGTTGGAAGACACTCAGATTACAAATATTGAAGATTAAATATTGTGTTAAAATTATATAAGTGGGTCGCTAGCTCAACTGGCAGAGCAGCGGACTCTTAATCCGCGGGTTCGGGGTTCGACTCCCCGGCGGCTCATTCTTTTTAAAAACCGCGAAAGTGGCGGAATTGGCAGACGCGCAAGACTTAGGATCTTGTGGGGTATCCCATGGGGGTTCGATTCCCCCCTTTCGCAATTTTTAGGAGAAAATTTATGGAATTTGAAATTAAGGATTTAAATCCTACAAAAAAGGCAATCTCTTTTAAATTCTTCAAGGAAGAGATTGAAAAAGAAAAAACCGATGTGGTAAACAAGATAAAGAGAATGGCAACCCTTCCTGGTTTCAGGCCCGGAAAGGTCCCGCCTGAAATCATAAAAGCAAGATTTAAAAAAGAAATTGAAGAGGATATATTGGGTAATCTCATTGAAAAGAATGTAAAGGAGATATTGAAGGAAAAAGAATGGAAACTCATAGGGGAAGTTATTTTTCAGGAAAAAGCTTTTGAGGAAGATTTTTTTAAGGCAGAGGTGGAATTTTATATCCTTCC
>JBBFMJ010000089.1:0-7086 GCA_037478515.1 Thermoanaerobaculia bacterium | reverse complement strand
GCCAGAAATAAAGTTTAATTTTAAAAAAAGTATTTTAAATGTGGATGTGGAGACAGGGAAAAGGGCTTATGTGGGTGTGGTGATTTCTGATAAAGAAATAAGGGCTAAGGAGTTAGAGGGTCTAATAGGTGAGTATTTTGTAGAAGAGAAGATTTTAAAGAGGATTAAAGGTATAGAAAAAAAATACAGAAAAGATTATCCTTTGATAAAGATTAATATAAAGGAAAAAAAATTTGAAGGGGAAAGGGTTATTTTAAATGTGGAAATTAAAGATATGGAAAGGATAGAGTTTGTTTTTGATAAAAATATGGATAAAAAGGATAAAAAAAGGATTTTGAAAAAAATAGAAAATGAAAATACAGGAATAGAATCAATCCCTTTTATTTTGGAGGATTTTAAAGGTGGATTAATAAGAAATGGTTACAGGGATGCAGAGATTTCCTTGGAAAAGAAAAATGATGGAAAAATTGAATATTTGCATATAAATTTAAAAAAAGGTAAAAAATATAAGCTCTATAAAATCTCTTTTGAAGGTTTAAATAACTTGAAAGAAGAAGAAATATTTAAAAATTCAAATATAAAAGAAGGGGATTTTTATAGCTTTTCACAAATTAATAATTTTATTGATTACATTAAATATCTTTACTGGGAAAAAGGGTTCTGGGATGTTTCAGTAAAAACTAAAGAAGAAGTAGAGGGAGAAGGAGTGGTTTCTCTTAAAGTAATTATTGATGAAGGAAAACCATATTTTTGTGAAAAGGTAATTTTGCAGGGTGTCCCTGAAGGATTAAACTTGCCTGCACTTAATTTGAAAGAAAATTCTCCAGTAGCCAGAAGTAATGTGGAAAAAGACCTTCAAAATATTCAAAGGGTATTAAATGATTCTGGATACTATTATGCAAGGGTTTCCTTTGAAATTGAAAACAGTACCTTTTACTATAAAATTGATTCAGGAGAAAGTTATAAAATAAATAAAATTATTTACAGGGGTCTGAATAACATAATTTATGATAATATAAAAAATGAAATAAAGATTAAAGAGGGTTCCTTTTTTAGTTTTAAAAATTTAATTGATTTTCAAGCAAACCTCTTTTCCACTTCTCTTTTTTCTTCAATAAATATAAATCCAGTTCATAATTTTGATAAAGAAAACACTGTAAATTTATATACAGAATTAAAAGAAGCACCTCCAATGACCTATTCCTATGGAATTGGGTATGATTCCGATAACAGATTTCGTCTCCAGTTTAGTTTCAGCCATATAAATTTTTTAAAGAAGAGATACATTCTGGGTTTTGAAGGGCGGCTTTTTTCAAACCAACAGATGTGGAGGGTCTCTTTAAGGGATCCAACCTTTTTAAATTCAAATTTTCCTCTATTTTTGGGAACCTATAGATCTATTGAAAAAAGACCTTCCTTTTCCCTGAAAAGGTGGGGTTCTGTGGTGGAACTTACAAGAAATTTAGGGAAAAAGACACAGGCAACTTTAAGGTATGATTATCAAATCCAGATACCCTTTGATGTCAAGGAAAACTTCCCAATCCCAAAGGAAGAAGAAGAAAAGAAGGTTTCTGCTATAAGTTTGATTTATTTAAACGACACCAGAGATGATATTTTTTTCCCCAGAGAGGGTTCCTTTTTCTCATCGGAATTCAAATATAGTTTTCCCTTTCTTTTTGCAGATACAAATTTTTTAAAAATTTTAATGCAATATTCTCAAAATATAACCCCTTCAAAAAATACAACCTTTGCCCTTTCTACAAGGGTTGGATACATTAAAAATTACAAAATGGAAGCCGTTCCCGTGGGTGAAAGGTTGTTTTTAGGGGGAAGAAATACTGTAAGGGCATATTCCTATGATTCCTTAGGGCTGGAAAATGACACTGTAATAGATGGGCTGGTTTTGGGTGGAAATATGAGTTTTCTGCTTAATTTGGAGACAAGACAGCTTCTGAGCAAGAGTTTTGGCTTGAATTTTTTCATTGACTACGGGCAGGTCTTCAGTTCTTACAAAAAATTTAAATTAGATGATCTGGCAGGGGGATATGGAATGGGATCTTTCTTTTTAACCCCCATAGGACCTTTAAGGATTGAAATTTCAAAAAAGTTTAAAAGTGTTTACTGGGATGACGATATTCAGTGGTACTTTTCCTTTGGTTTCCCCTTTTAAATTTTAGAAATTTCTGGTATTCTATTTTGCTATGGAAACTAAGGTTTTAATTTTGGCAGCAGGGCAGGGAAAGAGAATGAAGAGTTCTTTCCCCAAAGTTTTACATAAATTGTGTGGTAAACCCTTGCTTTCTTATGTAATTGATACTGCAAAAGCATTAAATCCAGAGGAAATTTATGTGATATTGGCTTATGGAAAGGAAAAGGTTATAGAGGTTTTGCCCGAAGGTGTAAAATCCATAGACCAGGGTAGCCCTCTGGGAACCGGGCATGCAGTTAAAGTGGCTCTTGAAAATATAGAGAAATCAAAGGGAGTGCTTCTGGTTTTAAGTGGAGATGTTCCCCTCATAAAAAAGGAGACCCTGGAAAAATTTTATGAAAATTTTAAAAAGGATAAGGCAGATTTAAGTTTTATATCTGTGAGTTTGGAAAATCCAGGAAATTATGGGAGAGTTTTAAGGGGCAGAAAAGGCAAAATTTTAAAGATAAAAGAAGCAAGGGATTGCAGCAAAAAGGAACTGAAAATCAAAGAAATAAATACTGGAATTTATCTATTTAAAATTGAAAAAATAAAGCCCCTTCTTTCAAAAATTAAAAATAAAAACGCACAAAAGGAATACTATCTAACAGATCTGGTGGAAATGGCGGTAAAAAATAAATTAAAAGTCAATTCTTATATTTATCCTACCTTTTTTGAATTTTCAGGCGTAAATTCCAGAGAAGAACTGGCTATTTTGGGTAAATATCTTTACAGGAAAAAGGCAGAAGAGCTTATGGAAAGTGGAGTTACAATTTTTGACCCCGAAAACACCTATATAAATCCTGATGTAGAAGTAGGGGAGGATACAGAAATCTATCCAGGGGTCTATCTTGAAAACTGTAAAATTGGGAAGGAATGTGTAATTTTCCCTAATAGTTTTATAATAAATTCAAAGATTGATGATGGAACTGTAATATACCCTTATTCTATGATTGAAAACAGCATAATTGGAAAGAAGTGTAAGGTGGGTCCTTCGGCTCATTTAAGGGCTGAAACAATACTGAAAGATGAGGTCAGATTGGGAAATTTTGTTGAGACAAAAAAAGCAACCCTTGGAAAAGGCACAAAGGCAGCCCATCTTACATATCTGGGAGATGCCATCATAGGGGAAAATGTGAATATTGGATGTGGAACTATAACCTGTAATTATGATGGTATCAGAAAACATCAAACTATAATTGAAGATGGTGCCTTCATTGGCTCTGACTGTCAGCTTGTGGCACCTGTTAAGGTGGGTAAAAACGCTTACACTGCCTCCGGAACAACTGTTACAGATGATGTCCCAGAGTATTCCCTTGCCATTTCAAGGGTTCCGCAAAAAAATGTTATAAACTGGGTAAAAAGGAGAAGTAAAAAATAATGTGTGGAATAGTAGGTTATTTAGGCAAAAGAGAAGCACTGCCAGTCCTTCTTCAAAGTTTATATAAACTGGAATACAGGGGTTATGATTCCGCAGGAATTGTACTGCATTTGAAAGATGACTTAAAGATTTACAGAAAAAAAGGAAAAATAAAGGATTTAGAGCTTTCCATATCCTCAAAGCACAGGAGTTCCACTTCTGGAATAGGGCACACCCGCTGGGCAACCCATGGAAAGCCCACGGACAGAAATGCCCATCCCCACACTGACTGCAAAGGGAATTATGCAGTGGTTCACAATGGAATTATTGAAAATTTTCATAGTTTAAGGGAATATTTGCTAAAAAATGGGCATATTTTAACTTCAGAAACAGATACAGAGCTCATTGCCCATCTGCTTGAAGAAGAAAATGGGTCCCCCCTTGATGCATTAAAAAAGGTTCTTAAAAAAATTCTGGGCTACTATGCCCTTGGAATAATTCACAAAGATTTTCCAGATAAAATATGGGTTGCCCGACTGGGTCCTCCTTTAATTTTGGGAGTTGGGGAGGGGGAATATTTCATTGCTTCTGATTATAACCCTATCCTTCCCTTTACAAAAAGGGTTATTATACTGGAAGATGGGGATTTTGCAGAAATTTCCTTTGAGGGTTTAAAGATTTTTTCCAGAGAAGAAAAAGAAGTAGAAAGGGGAATTAACTGCATTGACTGGGATCCCGTTATGGCTGAAAAGGGTGGTTTTAAACATTTTATGCTAAAGGAAATTTATGAACAGCCAGAAGCTTTAAGGGATACAATATTGGCTTCAATTCCTGATACGGAATCGGGGGTTCGGTTGGATGAATTTAACTTGCCAAAAAGGATAAACAGAATTTTAATAGTTGCCTGTGGAACTTCCCTCCATGCAGGCCTTGTGGGAAAGTTTTACATAGAAAATCTGGTGGGGCTTTCAGTGGAAGTTGATTACGCTTCAGAATTAAGATACAGAAATCCTGTTTTAGACAAAAATACCTTAATTTTAGGCATTTCTCAGTCAGGGGAAACAGCCGACACCATTGCTTCCTTAAAACTGGGTAAGGAAAAGGGTGCTTTAATTTTTTCAATATGCAATGTAAAGGGGTCCCAGATTGACCGATTAAGTGACAGGACCTTTATAACAAAGGCAGGACCTGAGATAGGGGTTGCTTCTACAAAAGCGTTTACAACACAACTTCTGAGTTTATTTCTCCTTTCCCTTCAGTGGGCTAAACAGAAGGGAATGGAAATTGAAAAATATTTGGGAGAACTTCAAAAATTACCTCTTCTGGTTGAAAAAATTTTAAAAAAGGATGAGGAAATACAAGAACTTGCAAGATTATTTTTTAAAAAAGAGCATTTTTTATATTTAGGAAGGGGTTTAAATTACCCCATTGCCTTGGAAGGGGCTTTGAAACTTAAAGAAATTTCCTATATCCACGCAGAAGGTTATCCAGCAGGAGAAATGAAGCATGGACCAATTGCTTTAATTGATGAAAATATGCCAGTGGTTGCCATAGCAACGCAGGACACCCATCAAAAGAAAATGGTGGCAAATATGGAAGAAGTTAAAGCAAGGGATGGGATTTTGATTTGTATTATAAATGAAGGTGATTTGGAGATAAAAAAACTTTGTGATTACAGCATAGAAGTTCCAAAAACAGATCCCTTTCTTCAACCTATAATAAATATAGTTCCCCTCCAACTGCTTGCCTATCACATTGCTTTAAAAAGGGGTTGTGATGTGGATCAGCCCCGAAACCTTGCAAAAAGTGTAACAGTGGAATAATAGTAGTTGCCATTTAGGTAAAATTTGTAGCCGTAAGCTTTAGCTTGCCTTTGATTTATATTTAGCAAAGCAGTTAGTAGGGGGCTCTGGCTTTACGCCAGCCCTTCAGAATAAATTGGTATCCGCAAGCTTTAGCATGCGTTTAATATAAATGCAGCGCAGCAGAGCAGAAGCCCAGAAGAACGTTCACGCTTCACGCCTCACCTTTCACGCTTTTTTATTTCCTTTATTTTTTCATAAAATTCTTTTAACTTTACTTCAAATCCCTTATCTTTTGGTATGTAAAATACTTCATTTTTTATTTCCTCAGGAAGGCAAACCATTGGAGTGGTTCCCCCTTCAAAATCGTGGGCATAAAGGTAACCTTCACCATAACCCAAATCTTCCATAAGTTTTGTTGGAGCATTTCTTATCTGTAAAGGAACTGGTAGGGAACCGGTATTTTTTGCCACCTCTTCTGCTCTCTGATAGGCGATATAGGCACTGTTTGATTTAGGCGATAAAGCCAGGTATATCACCAGTTGAGCCAGGGCAAGTCCTCCTTCAGGCATTCCAAGGAAATGGACTGCTTCCTTTGCCGAAATTGCTAAATTCAAAGCCCTGGGGTCTGCAAGCCCTATATCTTCAACAGCACATCTTACAAGGCGTCTGGCTATGTATAAAGGATCTTCACCTGCCAGAAGCATTCGCAGTAGCCAGTAAAGGGAAGCATCAGGGTCTGAATTTCTAATGGATTTATGCAAAGCAGAAATCAGGTTAAAATGCTCTTCTCCTGCCTTATCATATAGAGGAATTGGCCTTTGTGCCAGTTTTTCAATTAAATCTCCATCAATTTTTTCATATTCCGATGCCAGTTCCAGCAAATTATATAGTTTTCTGGCGTCCCCCCCAGAAAAAATTATCAAGGCTTTGTATCCACTTTCTTCAATTTTTATGTCCTTTTTTATCCCATTTTCTTTATCTTTTAATGCTTTATCAATTAAAAATCTTAATTCTTCATCAGTAAGAGCTCGCATTACCACCACCTTAACTCTTGAGAGAAGGGGAGGGTTTAGCTCAAAGGATGGATTTTCTGTAGTGGCACCCAGCAATGTTATATTTCCCTCTTCAATATCCTTCAAAAAGGCATCCTGCTGTCCTTTATTGAATCTATGTATTTCATCCACAAATAGAATAATTCCCTGGCTTTGCTTTGAAAGTTTTATGGCATCTTTTATCTCTTTTACGCCAGAAGTTACCGCTGAAAATTTGAGAAAGGGTTTATGAAAGTTTTTTGCCAGAAGGATTGCCAGCGTTGTCTTTCCACAACCAGGAGGTCCCCAGAAAATTGTGGAAGGAAGGGTTCCAGATTTAAGACAGGTAGAAATAAAACCCTTTTCTTCCAGAAGGTGGCTTATCCCTACCATTTCATTTAAATTTTTTGGCCTCATCCTTTCAGCAAGGGGTAGGGTTTTTTTATCTTCAAAAATGTTTCCCTGTTCCATTTAAATATTGCCTTCTCTTATTTTGTCCATAATTTCAATGGCAAATTTAAAAAATTTATTTTTTAATTCCTTTAAATCTAAATAAGCTATCATATCCACAGGCATATTTTTTATATCATCTGGAAATTCTTTTACTTTATTCAATGCTACTGCAAGCCAGTATAAATCAAATCCCGGATCTTTTTTCTTTGCCAAATTTAAGAGCTGCCAGAAATCTTCTTTTTTTAAAAT
>JBBFMJ010000088.1:0-7089 GCA_037478515.1 Thermoanaerobaculia bacterium | reverse complement strand
GGTAAATTTTTCTGATTTACCTGAAGATGCAAAACCCCAGATTTCCCTTTTTGAAACCTTAAAAGAAGCAAAGGAAAAAGGAAAGATTTTATCTCTGGCAAACTATTTAAAAAGGCCTATTTCTTATAAAGAATGGGAAGAGCTTCTATTCAGTTTTAAACTTTCCACATCCTATAGAGATTTTTATAATTATATAAAAAGTTTCGTAAAATCCAAGGGATCCCTTCCCTTGCTGAAAATTGTTTTGGAAACACTTCAAAAGGAAGATATAGACCTTTCCCTTTCCCAGAAGATTTTTCAAGACCTTTCTTTTATGCCTGAAATAAGTGAGGAGGAGCTTTTCTCTTTACTTTTGGAACAAGATAATTTTTATCTCCATAAAAAGGAATTAAAAGAAAGGATTTTTGGGATTTATCCCTTTCTGGATGAGAATTTAAAAAATGTTATAAAAAAGAAAGGTTTTTATACAGAAGCACTGGAAATTGAGCATACAAGAAAGGAGAAAGCTTTTTTAAATTTTTTAAAAGAATTGAACCTCTCCCATTCTTATATTTCTTTTACTGATTATTTAAAGACAGCTAAATCTTATTACAGAAGTGCAGAAAAATTAGAGTGGGAAGAATTTTTTATACCCGTAAAGCACTATCTTATACAAATTGAACCTTTAAAGGATGGTTTTTTTATAACTTTAAACCTTTCAGGTAGAAGGGAGGGACCCCATCCCTTTGAAGGTCAGAGGATAAAGGTCTACAAAACCACTTTGGCAGAGGAAATTTCCTGGATACTTTCCCTTTTTCAAAAGTACACCAGTTTTCTTTTGGATCTGGAAGAGGAACTCTTTGATTTTGAGTATAAAGAACCAAAAAAAATCCAAAAATATAAAATTAAAACAAAAAAACAGGATAAGGTAATATCCTTTAAAAGGAAAAATGGGAAATTTTTATCTAAATTAAACATTGATAAAGAATTATTAAAAAAGATATGGGCAAAGGCATATGGTCCCTTTTATGCTTCAGAAAAGGATGAGACAATGCCAGAAGAGGATGCCAGGTTCCTGCTTTCTGTCTTAAAAAATGTGCTATTATAATGAAAATGGAGATCCCTGTTAAAGGAAAAAGTATGTACCCCATTTTAAAAGAAGGGGATCTGGTGAAGGTCCTTCCAAAAAAAATTTATATTCCTGGGGATATCCTGCTCTTTTTTAATTTTTATGGGAATGTGTGGTGCCATAGATTTATCTTTTTAAGTTTTAAGGAAGGAAAAGTCCTTTTTCATTTAAAGGGGGATAACAACCCGGGAAGGGAAGTAGTTCCTTCTTCAAATATTATTGGCAAAGTGGTTTCTATAAAAAGGGATGGAAAGTATTTAAAGATTTCCCCTTTAAAAAATTTTTATTTCTGGTGGAAGGGTTTATGGAATATTTTAAAAGGGAAAAGGACAAGCTGATTTTAGAAGAAGATTTTTTTAGAAATTTAAAAGAGCCCTATGAAGGTGAAGATTTCTATTTTTCTCTGGGTTTTTTTTCAATAAAATTAAAATTAAGAAAAAAGGTCTTAGATATACTTTCAATGAAATTTAAAGACAAAAAGGGAGATTTTTGTGTAGAGCCAAAGATTTTTAAATCTCCTTTGAGGGATTTTAAATATAAAAAGGGTAATCCGGAAATTTATACCATAGATTTTATAGAAAAAGGGGAAAAACTTATATTTTTTGCCTATAATTTTGCTGCTCTTATTGATTTAAAAAATTTAGAGGATGCCACTCTGGCGGTTGGGGATATAGATGATGAGACCTTATCAGGGGAAATAGAAAATTTTTTGAGGATTTATTCAGGGCTCATTCTTCCAAAATATAAGGCATTTCTTTTTCATTCTTCAGCTGTCCTTACAGAAATGGGTGCCTTTGTTTTTTTTGGACCCTCTTCTGCTGGCAAATCCACCATTGCAAATATTTTTAAAGATGAAGGTTTCAAGGTTTTATCCGATGACCTGAATATTTTTCTTTTGAAAGATAAACTGGAAGTTATGGCTTCCCCTTTTCTTTCTGAAGTGGATAAGGCAGAAGAAGGGATTTTTCCCGTGCAAAGGATATTTTATTTGAGGAAGGATGAGAAAAATTTCATAGAAAAAGCCAGTTCCCTTTCCCAGCAGGCATACCTTTTTTCTTCCCTCCCTGTACTGAATACCTTAAAATTTTTTCATAAGGAAATATTTTCAGTAATTTCAGATATTATAAAATTAAAGGAAGTGGAAGTTTTACATTTTAAGAAAGATAAGGAGATTGTTAAATGGCTCAAATAAATTTAAATTCAGTTTTAAAAAGAAACAGTGAAGTTCGCTACACAAAAGTCCAAGAAGGAGGGCTTGCAGTAAAACATGATACAGCAGAAATCCTTACCTTTAATCCAATGGCAATTGAAATCTTTGAAAAATTGGATGGGAAAAAAAGGGTGAAAGACCTCCTTGAAGAGATTTTAAAGGAGTATGAAGTGGAAAAAGAGGAAGCAGAAAGGGATCTTTTAGAATTTTTAAGGGATCTCTATGATAAAAAAATGGTTGATTTGTTGTGAATTATAGGGAAATTGTCTCAATTTATCAAAAAAAACACTATCTTTTATCTCTTATGCTGGAACTTACCTTTTCCTGTCAGTTTAAGTGTCCCTTTTGCTACAATGAAAGGAGTAAAAAAGGAAAAGTTTTAAATTTAGAAAAATATGGAGAAATTTTAAGAGAAGGGAAGGAACTGGGGGCTCTATTTCTAACTCTGACAGGAGGAGAACCTACTTTAAATAAATTATTTTTTAAGATTTGCAAGATTGCCAATGATTTAAATTATTCCATCAGAATAAAATCAAATGGTTATAATTGGGATAAAAATTTTATAAAAAGATTAAAAGAAGAAGTAAATCCCTTTAATGTGGATTTATCCATCCATAGCGTAAGGAAAGAAACCTTTGAAAAGATAACTGGAATTGAAGGTTCCTTTGAAAATTTTATGGATACAGTTGAAAATTTAATAAAGGAAAATATAAGGATTAGATTTAAATTTCCTTTAAATATTTTAAATGAAGAAGAAGTGGAAAAAATTTTTGATTTTTCAAAAAAATTAAAGATTGAAATTGATGGTTTTGCTGAGATAACCCCCACCGATGATGGAAAAATTTATCCTTTAAATTATACTGCTTCCCCCGAAGGTATAAAAAAAATGTATGAGCAAATTTATTCTATAAATAAAGATAGAGATTTTAATTTTATTTCGCAGGAAGAAATAGAGGAGATGGAACTTGATGAGGAATATGTATGTGGAGCAGGGGTCTTATCTGCCCTTATAGATCCCTTTGGAAATTTATTCCCATGTGTTGCTTGGAGGCAAAAACTGGGGAATTTGTGGGAAAAGGGTTTAAAAGAGATCTGGAATTCAAAAGAAATGAAGGATTTTTTAAAAATAAATAAGGTGGCAAAGGAAAGAAAGAAAAAAGCGAAAATCTTAAAAGATGAATTGTTCTGTCCTGGCACTGCCCATTCCCAGTTTAAAAACCCCTTGACAATATATCCAGAATGTATTAAAATAGCCAAGATAAAAAGAAAAGTTTTAGAAGATAAAAGAAAGGAGAAGGAATATGAAAGAAAAGAAGAAATACGAAAAACCAAGAATCCTCGAAGTAGAAAAAATTGAAGCCATAGCAGGCGCCTGTGCTCCTGCACCCCCAGGTAAAGCATCCTCCGGGGCTGGTTGTAACCCTATTGCTTCTTAATTTTAAAAACTGGAAGAAATTTTTAAAAATTTACCTTCTCCTGGGTATATATCAGGTTTTGGAAGTTTAAAAAATAATTTAAGTATTTTTTTCAGAGGTTATTCTTTAACTTACCCAAGGAAAATAAAAGTAAAAAAAGATACCATCTTTGATCTGGCTTCCCTTACAAAGCCACTCATTACTTCAAATCTTTTTAGAATTCTAAAAATTGACCTTAAAGAGAAATTTGATTTAAAAAATTTAGAAAAATTCCCCCTCGGAAATCCCAAGCTAATTGATTTATTAAACCACAGGTCAGGGCTTCCTTCCTGGTATCCTTTGCCTTTGCTCTCCTCAAACCCAGAAGAGGCAGTTTTAAAGATACCCTCTCTTCAATATACAAAACCAGGCACAAAAACAGAATACTCCTGCCTTGGTTATATTCTCCTCGGGAAATGGCTGGAAGAAAATTTTAATAAGAATTTAAGCGAAATAACATATGAATATATAATAAAGCCAAATGAGCTTGAAAAGGAAGTTTTTTTTCCTTTCAAAGGTCAAGTAAATAAATTAAAGGTAGCAGGAACTGAGTTAGGAAATAAAATTGAAAGAGAAAAATCAAACTTTAAGATAAAAAAAAGAAAAAGTCCAATCTGGGGGGAAGTCCATGATGGAAATGCTTATTTTTTAGGTGGCTGTGCAGGAAATGCAGGGCTTTTTGGGACCATTGAAGGGGTTTTTGTTTTGGCAAAGCACTCCTGGTTTGATTATTTTGAAGGCAGAGAAGGGGAATTTTTCTATGGATTTAAAATTGGAGGAGAAAGAACCTGTTTCCCGCAAGGTTGCCTTGGCCATACTGGTTTTACCGGGACAAGTTTTTGCCTCCATATTAATAAAAAGAAGGTTTCAATTCTTCTGACGAACCGCTTGCACAGAAAAAAACCAGAGGACATAAATTCTTTTAGAAAAAAATTTCATAACTGGGTTGAAAATTTAGTATAATTTAAGTATGTTTTTTGACTGTTTTAAGCCCTTTTATATTTTGAGATTGGTGAGGGGAGAGGAGATAATCAGTTCTTTGAGGTTTTTTGTGGAAAAGAAAAAAATTCCTTCAGGGATCCTGTGGGGAATAGGTGCAGTAAAAAATGCGGAAATTGGTTATTTTGATGATAAAAAAAAGGAATATTTGAAAAAAAAATTTAAAAAATCCTTAGAAATTTTAAGTTTATCGGGTAGCATTTCCCTTATTGAAAATAAACCCTATATCCACCTCCATTGTGTTTTGGGGGATGAAAAACTTAAAGGTTTTGGGGGACATCTTTTTTCTGGAATTACTTCAGCCACCGCAGAAATTTATATTTACACTCTAAAAAGGAAAATTTACAGGAAAAAAGATGAGGAGGAGCCCTTTTTTCTCCTTCACCTGAAAAAAATCCTAAAAAAGGAAGAATTATGATTACCCTCCCTTCAATATTTTTTCAAGCCCTTTCCTGGGATAAAGAAAAGGCAATCCTATATCATAATGGGAAAGAATTTACCTCCCTTTCTTCAAAGCAGTTCTATGAAGAAGTTTCCCTTGCTTCCTATGGATTGAGGAAACTGGGGATTGACTGGGGAGACAGGGTTGCAATTCTGGCAGAAACATCCCATCACTGGCTGATAATGGATCTGGCTATTTTGTCTCTGGGGGGGATTACAGTACCTCTATACCCCACCTGGACATCTAACTACATTCTGGATTTACTAAAAAGAAGTAAGGCAAAGGGTTGTTTTTTTTCTAACCTGAAACAACTGGAAAAGGTTTTGCCTTATAAAGGTGATTTGACGCATTTAGAAATTTTGATTACCAGAGAAAAACTTCAAGAAGGGGTTTTATCTTTTGAAGAATTGAAGGAACTGGGGAAAAAATACAAGGAAGAAACAAAGGATGATTTTAAAGAAAGGGCATATATTTTAAACCCAGACCAGGTGGCAACAATTATATTTACATCTGGAACCACTGGTAACCCTAAGGGAGTTATGCTAACCCATAAGAACATTGCCTGTAATGTGGAGGAGGCATTGAAATTATTTGACATAGGACCAAAAGATGTAACCTTGAGTTTCCTACCCCTTTCCCATATCCTTGAAAGGATGGTAACTTATGCTTACCTTAAAGCAGGGGCTACCATAGGTTATGCCAGATCCCTTGAGACCCTTTCCGAGGATTTTCTTTTGGTTAAACCTACAATTTTTGTTGCCGTTCCCAGACTTTATGAAAAAATTATTTCAACCATAAGGGAAAAAGTGGAGAAAAGTAAAATAAAAGAAAAAATATTTTTGAAATCAAGGAAAGTGGCAGAAGAGGTGGCTCAATTTATTGAAAAAAATAAAAATATTCCTCTGGATCTTAAACTAAAAAGAGCTTTTTTTAATTTTATTGTCTATAAAAAAATCTATAAAAATTTGGGTGGCAGGTTGAGATTTTGTATTTCTGGGGGAGCACCTTTAAATAAAGATATTCTTGCCTTTTTGCTGGGTGCAGGGATTACAATCTATGAAGGTTATGGCCTTACTGAAACTTCCCCAGTGATCAGTGCAAATTATAAGAATAATTTAAAACTTGGGTCCGTGGGAAAGGTTTTTAAAAATCTGGAAGTGAAAATTGAAGAAGATGGAGAAATATTAGTGAAGGGTCCCAGTGTTTTTAAAGGGTATCTGGATGATCCAGTTTCCACAGCAGAGGTATTTGCCCCAAATGGTTTTTTTAAAACAGGGGATATAGGGTATTTGGATGAGGAGGGTTATTTATTCATAACAGATAGAAAAAAGGACTTGATAATCACAGCAGGCGGCAAAAACATTGCTCCCCAGCCCATTGAAAATAGAATTAAGGAGAAAAAAGGAGTAAGTTTTGCCATAATTATTGGAGACAAAAGGCCTTACCCCATCTGCCTTATTGTCCCAGATTTTAATTTTCTTAGGGAATGGGCAAAGAAAAAGGGTATAAGTGAGTTAAGAGAAGAAGAACTAATAACAAATCCTGAGGTAAAAGAGTATTATTTTAAAATTGTAGAAGAATCCATAGTGGATCTGGCATCCTATGAAAAACCCAAGAAAGTGGGACTTATTCCAGAGGAATTTTCCATTGAAAAGGACTTCCTTACGCCTACTTTAAAGGTTAAAAGAAAGAAAATTGAAGAAAAGTTTTCTTTTCTTATTGATTCCCTTTATAATGAAGAATAGATGAGAATATTTGTTTCCGATTTTTTAACCAGCCCCTTTCTGAATGTAAGCCTTAAAGAAGACCTTCTGGCTTATTTTTTATATGAAGGAATATTGAATAAATCTAATATTGAAGAAGAGGAAGTGGACCT
>JBBFMJ010000087.1:725-7092 GCA_037478515.1 Thermoanaerobaculia bacterium | reverse complement strand
TGAGGATTGGGCAAGACAGGCAAATAAAAAAGAAAAGAATATGGATGTGGTCACAATGTTTTTTCCAATGCACAGAGTTGAAAAAATTTTTTTAGATGAAGATATGGGAATTCTGCCTTCCCTTACCCATCAATTCAAGCAAATTTCAGGGATGGAAGTAAATGAGTATTTCGAAATCAATTTTAAAGATTTTGATTCTGTGGATTAGTTTTTCCCTTTTCTCTTGCAGGGAAAAGGAAAACTTTAATGAGAAGGTCTATCATTTTAAATCCCCCTTTTTTAGTTCAAAGACCTTTCCCCTTTACCCCAGAGCAGAAGCAGATTATAACTATTCCAGGGTAGGGGTATATGTTTTTTCCTTCATATATGGCTGGGATCCAAAAAACAGTATCATTTATTCTTATACCACGGAAGATCACCTAAATGATGTTAAAAGTTTCTATGAAAAGATTATTTCAGAAAAACTGACCTGCGAAATTATAAACCATGAAGAATTTGTAAGAAATCACTGGGATCTTTTTCAGGAGTTTGAATTTCCAAATATAGAAGGTTATTACGAACATTGTACGGGTCCTAATTTTGACCTTTTAAGCCCCTATTATCACTATGCAAAATTGGGCTGGGAGAGTGGAACTTTGATAGTTTACAGACCATAATGAAAAAAATTTATTATTTTTTTAGGGGACTTAAACTTTTAATTGATTGTACCCTAAGGGTATTTTTTACCTCTGACCCTTTAAAACATTCAGAATTCCTCAGAAAATATTCCCAGAAGCTTTTTAAAATATTTTCCCTTCAAGTGGAGATAAAGGGGCTGGAAAATATTAAGGATTTCAAGTCCTTTATAATTGTTTCAAACCATTTTTCTTCTCTGGATATACCGCTTATCTTGGGCTATATTCCCAGAAATATAAGAATGGTTGCCAAGGCAGAACTCCTTAAAGTTCCTTTTATAGGATGGATGATAAAAAAGGCAAGGTTTGTGCCCATACATAGAAAAGATACAAAAAAAGCACTGGAAGAATTGAAAGAAGCCCAGTGGCTCTTTGAAAAGGGTTTTGATCTTTATATGGCACCAGAAGGAACCAGATCCACTGATGGCACTGTTAAAGAATTCAAAAAGGGACCCTTTGTTTTAAGTATAAAATATAATATTCCAATTTTACCAGTAACACTTATAAATACAGACAGGGCAATGCCAAAAGGTTACCTTATGCCCATTCCAAAAACCCCTGTGGGAATGGTAGTCCACAGTCCAGTACTTCCAGAAGGGTACCCGTATGAAGAAAGAGATAAATTGAAAGAAAAGGTAAGAGAAATTATAATAAAAGGTTTTAATAAAATTAAATTTTAAGGGGGTAAAATGAAGGAAATTGAAAAAATCTTTGAGAAAGCAAAAGCCGAAGGTCGGGATTTTTTACTTGAACAGGAAGGATACTTTATCTTGAATTTTTTAGGTTTGGATACTCCCCAATATATTTTCTTAAAAGATAAAAAAGAATTAAAAGAGGAAGATTTAGAAAAAATACCTTCAGAAGAGGTGGTTTTAAAAATTGTCTCCTCTAAAATTTTGCATAAAAGTGATGTGGGGGGGGTGGTCTTTTTAAGGAAAGATTTTAAAGTGATTTTAGAAAATATTTCAGAAATGGAGAAAAAATTTAAGGAAAGAGATGGTTTTCTTGTCTGCGAAAAGATAACCTATGAAAAGGAGTTTGCAAGGGAAATCATTTTAGGCGTTAAATACTCAAGAGATTTTGGGCCAATTCTAACAATGGGTTTTGGTGGAATCGATACTGAATTTTATGCAAAAAACTTCAAGTCAATTTCAATATTTTCAAGTATTTTATCAGAAGAGGAAAAAATAATTAGCTGCCTTAAAAAAGACCCTCTTGGTTTGAAGCTCTGGGGAAGGATGAGGGGACAGAAAATTTTAGTGGAAGAAGAAAAATTTTTAAAGGTTATTAAAAAATTCAAGGAATTTTCAAATTATTTTAGCCCTTACGGGGAAGGAAATTTTACTGTACTAGAATTTGAAGTAAATCCTTTTGTCTTGAAAGATGGCAAAATGACTGCCCTGGATTTTCTTTTAAAATTTGGGGAAAAAAGGGATATTTTTACAAAAAAACCCATATTTAAAATAAAAAATCTTTTAATTCCAGAAAGCATTGCCATAATAGGTGTATCTGAAAAATCAATGAATGTGGGAAGGATAATATTAAATAATATAATAAGGGAAGGTTTTGAAAGGGAAAAAATCTATTGCATTAAACAAAATGTAGAGGAAATTGATGGGGTAAAATGCTATCCTTCAATAAAAGAGCTCCCCTCAAAAATTGACCTTTTGGTCCTTGCTGTGGATGCAGGACAACTCCCTGAACTTATTGGTGAAGCAATAGAATATAAAAAGGCAGAAAGTATGATACTTATCCCCGGTGGATTTGGAGAAAAGGAAGGGACAAAGAAAAAGGCAGCAGAAATAAAGGAAAAATTGAAAAATTTAAGGGAAAAGGGGGAAGAGACACCCATTTTAAATGGTGGAAACTGCCTTGGTATAAGGAGTTTGAAGGGGAAATATGATACCTTCTTTATACCGGAATATAAACTTCCCCTTTCAGAGGCAAAGCCAATGAATTTTGCCCTAATATCCCAATCAGGGGCATTCCTTGTTTCAAAAATGAACAAATTATCCTTTTTAAACCCAATCTATTCCATTTCTCTGGGAAATCAAATAGACCTCACCGTTTCTGATTACTTTGAATACTTAAAAGAGGATCCAGATATAGATCTCTTTGCCTTTTATGTGGAAGGATTTCAGGAAGGGGATGGACTTAAATTTGCAAAAATTTTAAGGAAAGTAAAAGCCAAAGGTAAAATTACCATTTTTTATAAGGCGGGCAGAACACAAGAAGGACAAAAGGCTGCTTCAGGGCACACCGCTTCCATTGCAGGGGACTGGCTTTCAACAAAGGAAATCCTTGAAAAGGAAGGGGCTGTATTTGCAGAAAACATAGAGGACTTTGAGGACTTAATCCAGATATTTTTATTTTTAAAGGAAAAGGAAGTAAAAGGAACAAACATTGCCCTGATATCAAATGCTGGTTTTGAATGTGTATCAATGGCAGATAACATAAGCAATTTAAAGCTTGCAAAATTTTCAAAAGATACAGAAGAAAAACTCAAAGAGATATTTAAAAAAATAAAAATTGATACCATTGTGGATATCCATAACCCTCTGGATTTGACACCTATGACCAATGATGCTGGCTATTTTGAAATAATTGAAACCCTTATGAAAGATGAAAATATTCATTCTCTTTTGATAGGTGCTGTCCCTTTGACCCCTGCTTTAAATACCCTTGAAAAAAGTGAAAAACACAGGGAAGATTTCAAAAAGGAAGATTCCTTGGCAAATAGAATAATAAAAATTAAAGAAAAATACAAAAAACCCTTTGTCTTTGTGGTGGATGGGGGAAAAGAATACGATCCCTTCTTATACTATCTCAAAGAAAATGAAATTCCTGCCTTTAAAACAGCAGAAAAGGCAATTAAAAATTTTTCAAAATATATAAATTATTTCCTATGACCCTTTTCCTCATCCCAACGCCAATTGGAAATTTAAAAGACATAACAGAAAGAACAAAGGAAGTTTTAAGGGAAGTGGATGAAATTTTATGTGAAGACACCAGGAGAACCTTAAAACTATTAAATTACCTTCAAATTAAAAAACCCATAGCTTCCTTTTTTGAGCATAATGAAGAAAGGAAAATCCCGAAAACAATTCAGAAATTAAAAGAAGGAAAGAAAATAGCATTGCTTTCGGATGCAGGAACCCCTCTGATATGTGACCCAGGATATAAACTTGTAAGGGAAGCCCTAAAGGAAAATATTAAAGTGGAAGCCCTTCCAGGCCCTTCTTCAATTCTGGTGGGGCTTCTGCAGTCCTCTTTTCCCCCCTATCCCTTCATTTTCCTTGGCTATCCCCCAGAAAAAAAGAAAAAAAGGGAAAATTTTTTTAAAAATTTAAAAAATTTTCCGTACACAAGAATAATTTTTTCCTCCCCCCATAAAATAAATATTCATTTAAAGGAAATCCAGGAAATCCTTGGGGATATAGATATTTATATAGGCAGGGAACTTACAAAGGTTTATGAAGAAAATTTTTATGGAAAAATTTCGGAGGCAATTAAGCATTTTGGCAATAAAAATGCAAAAGGGGAATTTATTTTAATCTTTTAATAAATTTTTAGAGATCAAAAAAATATGGTATAATTTTTATATGGAAATAGCAAAAAGAATTGTAAAAGGTATACCCATTCTGGACATCTCAGGAACCGTTTCCTTAGGAAGTGGTTCTGAACAGCTGGCAAGAAAGCTTGAAGACCTTCTTCAGGAAAAAAATCCAGGGGTTATACTTAACCTGGAAAATATTGATTATATTGATTCCACTGGTATTGGAGAAATGGTGGGCTATCTTTCAAAATTTGAAAATGTTTCTAAAAGGATTGTCCTTCTGAAACCACAGGAAAGAATCTTAAAACTCTTAAGGATTACCAAACTTGATAATGTTTTCAAAATTTTCGATAAGGAAGAAGAGGCAATCTTATGGTGCGAAAGGGGGGAGTCGAACCCCCAAGGCAATTAGCCACAGGATCCTGAATCCTGCGCGTATACCAGTTCCGCCACTTTCGCTTCACTCTATTATACCATGAAAATCTTATTAGAGTTTCTGGAAAATAAAAAAAATAAAGGTGCATACTTTGAAGAAATAAAAAATATTTTTGGAAAAGAGATTCTGGAAGATTTAAAACTCCTTCAAAAGGAAGGGAAAATAGTGGAAATTAGAAAAAATTACTTTATTTCTTTAAAAAGAACTCCTTTTGCAATTGGAAAAGTATTTTTTCAAGGGAAAAACCTCTTTGTAGAAACGGAAAAGGAAGAGTATTTCTTTCCTTCCAATCCATTAAAGCTTATGGAAGGGGATCTGGTACTTTTAAAAAAGGAAAAGGGTAGGGTCAGAATTTTCAAAATCCTGGAAAGGGCGGAAAAAAAGTTAATTGGTTTTTATTTGGGAGAGAAAAATTTCCAGCCCCTGAAAAGATTAAAGGAAGAATTCATCTTAAATAAACCCTTGAATTTACCCTATGGTTCGTTAATTGAAACAGAAATCCTCTTTTATCCTGATAGAAAAAGAAAGGGAGTCCTTTCCTTTAAAAATTTAATTGGAAAATTTGGATGCACAAAGGATGAAATTTTTGCCTTCTGCCTTTCCAGAAATCTGCCTTACTCTTTTCCAGAAAAGGTTCTGGAGGAGGCAAAAGTTATAAAAAAAGAAGAAAATTTAAGGGAAAGAGTTGATTTTACAGAAAAAGAAATCTTTACCATTGACCCAAAGGATGCCAAGGACTTTGATGATGGGATAAGTCTGGAAGAAGAAGGGGAAAATTTTATTTTAGGGGTGCATATTGCTGATGTCACCCATTATGTGGAAGAAAATTCAGAGATTGACAGGGAAGCCACCTTAAGGGCAGAAACCCTCTATTTTCCAACTCAGGCAGTCCATATGCTTCCTCCCCTGCTTTCAGAAAACCTCTGCTCTCTTAAAGAAAAAGAAAAAAGATTGGCAGTTTCAGTTTTAATGTATTTTGACAAAAGGGGCAAACACCTCAAAACAGAATTCGTAGAATCAGTAATAAATTCAAAAAAAAGATTTACTTATGAGGAGGCAGAAGAAATCCTTGAAGGTAAAAGGTCAAAATTTTCAAAAACCTTAAAAAGGATGGAAAAACTTTCAGAAATCTTAAAAGAAAAAAGGTTGAAAAAGGGCGGGCTGGAATTTGAATTTCCTGAAATGGAAATGGAATATGATAGCAAAGGAAATCTTATAGGGGTCCTGCCCCTTGAGCGGCTTAAAAGCCATTCTATTGTGGAAGAGTTTATGCTATTTGCAAACAGGGAAGTGGCAAGGTTTTTATTTAGAAAAAACTATCCCTTGCTCTACAGAATTCATCCTAAACCTGATCCTATGAAGCTTTTGGATTTAAAAGTTGTTTGCCAGAAATTTGGACTTGATTTTTCAGTAAATCTGGACGAGCCAACCCCAAAGATGCTCCAGAAGGTCCTGGAAAAATGGAAAAATGAAAAAGACGGTCCTTATTTGCAGGAACTCTTGCTCAGAGCCCTCCCAAGGGCAATATATAGCCCCAAAAGAGACATACACTTTGCTTTAAACTTTGAAACCTATTGCCATTTCACATCTCCTATCAGAAGATATGCAGACATAATAGTTCACAGATCTTTAAAGAGGGCTTTGAAAGGTATAAAATATGAAAGAAATGATCTGGAAAGGGTCTCTGAACATCTAAACACC
>JBBFMJ010000087.1:0-715 GCA_037478515.1 Thermoanaerobaculia bacterium | reverse complement strand
GGAAGAAATTGAAAGGGACTTTCTGGAATACAAAATCCTTCAACTCCTGGAAGGGAAAGAAGGGGAAGTGCTGGAAGGCATAGTGGTATCTGTAATTGAAAGTGGTATTTTTATCTTTCTTCCAGAATATTTCATAACTGGTTTTATGCCTTTTGCTTCCATTAAAGAAATTTACTTTATTCCAGACAAGACAAAACAGAGGGCAAAGGCAGCAGGGAAAAACTTTCATATAAAAATAAGGGATGGTGTACTTGTCAAAATAGTTGAAGTAAACCCCTTCAAAAGGACATTGCGCCTTCATTTAATTAAAAAAATAGCAGAAAAATAAAAAAATTAATATTTAATCATTAAAATCCCCTAAAACTATAATCTTTCAGCATACCAGGTTCCTGAATTTTCATAGGTTGTATAGATACCATTTCCAGTATTTTCATATAACCTTCCAGAAGCACTTCCCACCTTTTCATTTTGATAAAAAATATCTGCTTTCAGGTTCCCTTTGGAAGAGACAGAACCAATTACAGTGTTTGTTATGGAGCCATAAGGGGTGGTAAGATAAACTGGAAAAGAAAAATCCCCATCACTTCCAATAAATACAGTGCCACTTCCATAAGCAGTTCCAGAAAAGACCACCTTCCAGCTTCCTGCATAGGGACTTACCTTAGGTTTTTCTGAACTGTCATTGCAGGAGAAGAGAAAAAAGAGCACAAAAACC
>JBBFMJ010000086.1:0-7113 GCA_037478515.1 Thermoanaerobaculia bacterium | reverse complement strand
GGGAAATGGTAAAACAGGTTTCCAAAGCAACATCAGAGCAATCTCAGGGTTCCCAGCATATCCTTGAAGCCACTGAAAGGATGAGGGAGATAACCAGGTATGTGCAGCAGGCAACTCAGGAGCAGAAGAGTGGCTCTTTAATGATTTCAAAAGCAACAGAAGAGATAATGGAAATGATTCATAATATACTTGAAATTACATCCCAGCAGGCAGAAGGTGCGGAAAATATAACAAAGGCAATGGGAGAAGTAAAGAAATTAGGGGTTGAGATGAAAGAATCTGTGGAAGAATTGAAGGTTGTAAATGAACAACTATTGCAACAATCCCAGTCCTTACAGGAGGAGATCCAGAAATTTAAGATAAGAGGATAGATGAAAACACTAAATCTTTTAATTTTTAAAATTTCAGCGGAAAACTTTGTGGTGGAAATAGATAACCTGATCCAGATCATAAGGTATTTAAAACCCACTCCAATTCCTAAAACCCCTGATTATATAGAAGGTATAATTGTATTGAGAAATATGGTAATTCCTGTAATAAACCTTAAAAAGAGGTTATTTGAAAGTTCCCAAGAACTGGAAAAAAAACCAAAGATTTTTATTGCAAAGGTAGATGAACTAACCCTGGGTTTTAAAGTGGATGAACTCCACAAAATTATCTCCATTGAAGAGGATAAGGTGCTTCCACCCCCACCACAAATTCCAGGGATGTCTGTGGATTTTATAAAAGGAGTGATTGAAATCCAAAATAATGTTTATCTTTTTCTGGATATAAAAAAGTGCATTAGCAAGGAAGAGATGGCAATTCTGAAAAATTTAAAAAAGGAAGAGAAGGTTAAATTATGAAAAGGTTTTTAGTAGTTTTTTTTGTTTTAATTTTGTTTTCCTGCAATAAGGAAGTGGAAAAAAGAGTGGATGTCAAAAGAAAGGGGGCTTTTTCACTTATTTTGATAAGAAAATATTCCTCTGAGCCTCTAAAGTCAAGAGAAAAGGCAGATAAAATATATAGAGAAATTATAGAAAAGAAAATGACTTTTGAAGAAGCTATTAAAATTTCAGATTTAGACCCCCTATTTAAGGCAAGGGAAGGTTTCATTGGAATACACAGGTTTGGACAGTTCCCGCTCCCAGTTTCTGAAGAGGTAGAAAATTCCCTTTTTAATTTAAAGGAAGGGGAAATTTCCAAAGTAATTGAACTGGAAATGGATTTTGCCATTTTAAGGAAAGAAAAAATAATTGAAGATAAAGGGTTAAATCATATCTTGATATCCTGGAAAGGGGCTCTATATTCCCCCATTGCAATACAGAGGACCAAGGAACAGGCGCTGGCAATGGCTCAGGAAGCAAAAAAAGCTCTGGAAGAAGGGGTTGCCTTCAGGGATGTGGCAAAGAAATACTCCAATGGTCTGGAAGCAAAAAGGGGTGGCTATTTGGGACTTCTTTCCCCTCAGGCATTATTTCCTCCCCACAGGGAATATGTTCTGGGTTTAAATTATGGGGAAATTAGCCCTATTTTGGAATCACCCCTGGGTTTTCATATTTATCAAATTACAAAGCCCTGGGCTGATGTAATTGGTTTAAAACACATTATGGTTGCCTATCAGGGAGCCCTTATGGCACCCTTTACCATTACCAGGTCCAAGGAAGAGGCAAAGGAGCTGGCAGAAAATTTAAGAAAAAGAATTCTGGAGGGAGAGGATTTTACAAAACTTGCCAGAAAATATTCTGACGATAAATCCACTTACAAAAATGGTGGAGATCTTGGGTTTATTTCCATTGATAAATTCATTCCCATTGAACTGGAGGAGGTTGCCTTTAACCTTGAAATAGGCAAAATTTCTGAGGTTGTGGAATCACCAGGTGGTTACCACATACTTTTAAGGTATCAATAAAGGGGGGCATTATTTTAGTTTGTGCCAAAATATTCTTTTTATTTATTTTATTCAGGAGGTATTTATGGATGAAAGAGAAGTAGAATATGTGATTTGCAAGCAATGTGAGACGCCCTGTTATAATTTTGAAATAAACAGGGGTAGGATTGTCTTTGCCCTATGTCCTGTCTGTGGGAATGATGAGACCGATGAATTTGAGATACCAAAGGATTAGTATTATGTTATAATATAGCAGGATTTCATAAAAGGAGTTATATATGAAAAAACTTTTTTTATTTCTTTTACTTTTTGCTTTATTTAGTTTACCCCTTTTTGCTGCAGGGGAGGAAGGTGCTCCCGAAGGTTCAAAGGGAGGGGTCAAATATGGTGTTTTTGCTGCTGCTTTTGCCATTGCCATAACTGGTTTTGCTGGTGCTCTGGGTCAGGGAAAAGCCATCTCCTCTGCTTGTGAAGGACTTGCAAGGAATCCAGGTGCAGCAGGTGCCATAAGGACATCCCTTCTTCTGGGCCTTGCCTTTATAGAATCCATTGTAATTTACGCACTGCTTATTGCTTTTTTAACTTACAAATTATAACCAAATGTTAAAGGTTAGCCATTGAGCTGACCTTAAAATTTTATATTATGAAGGGGCGCAATAAAAACACTTTCAACTATGAAAGGGATCTTTTACCTTACATAGATTCTTTATATTCCACTGCACTGCGGCTTGTTTCAAATCCTCAGGATGCCGAAGACCTGGTACAGGAAACCTATATGAAGGCATTCAAGTATTTTGATAAATTTAAACCAGGGACAAATATCAAAGCCTGGCTTTTCAAAATTTTAAAAAATACTTTCATAAATTTCTACAGAAAAAGGAAAAAAACCCCGCACCAGGTGGAGCTTATAGAACTGGAAGACAAACTGGAAGATTTTGCCCTTTCAGAGGTTCACGACCTTCAAATTTTGAAATCAGAGGGAGATGAAAAAAATTTTTCAGAGGTAGATGAAAATGTAAGGAAAGCCCTGGAAAACCTTCCTGAGGATTACAGGAGGGTAATTATAATGGCAGATATTGAAGGGAGGTCTTACAAAGAAATTGCAAAAATTTTAAAACTTCCCATAGGAACGGTTATGTCCCGCCTTTACAGGGGAAGGAAAAGTTTGGAGGATGCCCTCCTGGAATTTGCTTCAAAGTATGGATATATCAAAGGTAGAAAGCCAAAAAAGAGAAGGACAAAATAAAGGTAGAGCGGAAAAAAAAGTAATTTTTGAATTACCCAATTTGCTTTAAATAAAAAAATTCAAAAAGAAATAATATTTGTTTTTTAGTATAATATTTAAACTATGGAAGCTTACTGGAATATTTTTTGGCAGGAATCAGGAATAGTAGGGAAACTGGTGCTGGGAATTCTTATATGGTTTTCCTTTTTTTCCTGGGTAATTGTCTTTGCAAAGTATTTTACCTTCAGAAAAATAAAGAAGGCAAATGAAAGGTTTTACAAACTCTTTAAAAAAAGTGAAAAATTATTTGAAATGAAAGAGATAGCCAAAAGGTGGGAAAATTCCACTTACGCAAGAGTTTTTCTTTCCCTTTACAATGAAATTGAAAAGCAGTATTATTCTTCCCCTGAGGTGGAAAAAAATCTAAAATGGGATAATCTGGAAAAGGCATACAAGCTTACTTCTTCAAATCTTATAAGAAGTTTAAGGTCTGGGCTTCCTTTCCTTGCCACCACTGCTTCTTCCACTCCTTTTATTGGTTTATTTGGCACTGTCTGGGGGATTATGAATGCTTTTCATAAAATTGGCATAGTACAGAGTGCAAATCTTGCCACTGTTGCACCTGGAATATCAGAAGCCCTCATAAACACTGCAGCAGGACTGGCTGTGGCTATTCCAGCCCTTATTTTTTATAACATCTTTTCCAGCAAAATCAGAAATCTGGAAGAGGAAATGGAAGAGTTTAACCTGGAAGTTCAAAACTTTTTGTATTTTAAAATGAAATGAAAGTAGAAAGAGAGTTTTCAGATATAAATGTAACCCCCCTTGTTGATGTAATCCTTGTGCTACTTATCATTTTTATGATAACTGCCCCCCTTCTTTTTTCTGGCTTAAAAATCCAGCTCCCAGAAGCAAATGCCACCCCAATACCTCCTCAGGAAAATCCCATTGTATTGATGGTGGATAAGGATGGAAAGGTCTATTTTGAGGAAAAAGAGATTCCCCTTCTGGAACTTAAAAAACGATTGCCTTTGTGGCTGGAGAGGGCAAAGGTGGAAGGGGTTTATATAAAGGCAGATGAAAGAGCTTCCTATGGGAGTGTCCTGAAGGTTTTGGACCTTTTAAACCAGCTGGGTGTGACTTCCGTTGCCCTGGTAACAAGAGAGACAAAATGATTTCAAAGGATATTATATCCTATAAAACCTTTATCCTTTCCACCATTTTGCATATTTTTTTAATAACCCTACTGCTTCTTTCTCCTGTGGCAAAGAGAAAGGCAAAATTTAAGGAAATGACTTACAAGGTCAGTTTATCTTACCTGCCCACAAAGAGAACCGAGAGCAAGCCATCCACAGAAATGGCTCCTAAAGTGGAAGGGAAAAAAGGGACAGAAGTTGCAACCAGTATTCCAAAACCTTCAAAGGAAGCAAAAAAGGATATTATGAGACCTTTAAAAGGTGAAAAAAAGGAAGAAATTCCACCCCTAAAAGAAGAGGTAATTTCTTATGGGGGAACAAAAGTGGAAGGGCTGGATGCCCCTTATTTTCCTTTTAATTACTATTTAAATCAGGTTTTAAGCTTTATATCTTCAAACTGGTACAAACCCCCCTCTACAGAGGGGAGTTTTTGTACTGTCTATTTTATAATTTCAAAATCAGGAAGGATAATTGATGCAAAGGTGGAAGCATCTTCAGGAAATGCTGCCTTTGACAGGGCTGCCCTCCGGGCAGTTTTGGCATCAAACCCCCTTCCACCCCTACCTTATGATTTTTATGAGGAAAAACTTGGAATACATCTTAAATTTCAATGATTTTATAAAAATTTACTGGAGAAAATTTAAAATGGTTCAAAAAATTTTTTTATTTTTCATTTTAAGTGGTGTTTTATTGAATGCTCAGGAGGTTTTTTTAGAACTTAAAACTTCAGGTTTAAAGGAACTCCCCTTGACAGTATTATGGCTTGCTGATTATCCAGAATGGAATGAGACAGTAAAAGAGGATCTTTTGAATTCAGGACAGATTAAGATTATTGAACCTCCCCAGAATCTTCCAGAAGACCCTTTAAAGTCCTTTGAAATTTTAAAAAATTTAGGGGTAGAATTTTTTTTAACTACCAGTTTAAGCAAGGAAGGTGAAATTTTAGTTTTAAGGCACAATCTCTATGATGTAAAGGCAAAAAAAATTATTTTTGCAAAGAAATATAAAGGGGAAAGAAAGACAATTAAAACAATGGCTCATACTTTAACAGACGAACTTTTATATCATTTAACTGGGCAAAAAGGAATTTCCCTTACAAAAATTGCCTTTATATCAGACAGGTCTGGCTTCAAAGAACTTTATATAATGGATGCAGATGGCTCCAATCAACAGCCCTTGACCCTTTATAAAAGTATTTGCCTTTCCCCTGCCTGGGCGCCTTCAGGAAAGGAAATTTATTTTGTCTCCTACCATACTGGAAGACCATCAATAATTGCTCTCCAATGGCTGGAAGGAAAGGCAAAAAATTTAAAGATTCCTTTCAAAAGTGCTTCTTCCCCCTGTGTCTCTCCTGATGGAAAGTATTTGCTCTTTTCTGGCTCCAAAGGGGACTCTACAAATATTTATCGTTTGGACCTGGAGAACAATCAATATGAACAACTCACCTTTTCAAAATCCATAGACACCGATGGTTTTTATTCTCCTTTTGGAAATTTTATCCTTTTTACTTCTGGAAGGTCTGGAACCCCGCAAATTTATTATATGAACAGTGAAGGACTGGATATAAAAAGGATAACTCAGGAAGGCTCTTACAACGCAGAACCCAAAATATCTCCTCAGGGAAACTATTTTGTTTATACTTCCAGAGAGGGTTTAAATTTTCAAATTTACCTTCAGGAAATTTCCTCTGGTTTGAGGATTCCTTTAACATTTTCTGGTTCCAATGAATCCCCCAGTTTCAGCCCCGATGGAAAGAAAATTGTTTATTCTTCAAATATAACTGGAAATTATGAGATTTATGTAATGGATTTAAATGGGGAAAATAAGAAGCGTTTAACCTTTTCGGGAAATAATACCCAGCCCGTCTGGTCTCCTTACCTCAAATGAAATTAAATTTAAAAAATATAAAAGTTGCCGTTGAGATAACATCCCTTTGCAATTTATCCTGTAATATGTGTCCTTATGTTTTTATGAAAAGAGAAAAAAAACATATGGAACTGGAGACCTTAAAAAAAATACATAAAATAATAAGAGAAAATTCCTTGAAAGTCAGATGGCTTCATGAAATGGGAGAGCCCTTGCTTTATCCTCATTTAAAGGAAGCCCTTCATCTTTTTCCAGAGGCAATGCTTTCCACAAATGGTATCCTTCTGGAAGGGGAAAGGGCAAAGGTTGTCTCAGAAAGTAATATAAGGGTTGTAAGGATTTGCATTGATACTTTAAAGGAAGATGCATATAAAATTTTAAGAAAAGGGGGAAATTTTCAAAGGGTAATAAAAAATACTAAGGAATTTTTAGAAACTACCAAGGATAAAAAAATAGAAGTTCAGATTCAAAAAATGTATTCAAAAATTACAAAAGATGAAAAAATAAAGGATTTTGAGATTTTCTTTGAAAAAGAAAAATATAAAAATTTAAAGATAATTGAAAAGACCTGTGAAGGGCTTGATACAACTGATGAGACCAATCTACACAAAAAGTATGCTGGTTGTTTTCAGGGGGGACCATTTAACTGGTTTGTTTTCTTATCAAATGGAGACATAACACATTGTTGTTATGATTATGAAGGTGTTCAAAAAATTGGAAATATTGATGAGCCCTTTGAAAATGTTTTACAAAGTCCAGCCCTTGAAGATTTAAAAAAAGCATTTAAATGCAAAAATTTTGATGGCTTTCCAGCTTGTGCCAGATGTTTTAAATTCAGGAAAGAAACTTTTACTCCACCGACTTTTCTTTTTAAATTCTTAAAAAAAGTTCCCTTTAAGAATTATTTCAAAAAATGGTTTTACAAATTTTAAAAAGCCATAATATAGTAATATGGG
>JBBFMJ010000085.1:0-7173 GCA_037478515.1 Thermoanaerobaculia bacterium | reverse complement strand
CACTTCTTCTGATTCCACCCTTTCCATCCCTTCATACTCAAAACCCAGTTTTTTAAATATTTCTATAAAATTTTCAGAATTTTTGACAGCTATGGCTATATGATCTAACATAAGATCTCCTTTTTTAAAATTTCTGCTGCTGAATATGGGTCAATTTTTCTTGAAATTAAATCCTTTAAAATCTCATCAAGTTTTTCCATCCCTTGTAAAAGATCCATAAAATCTTTTGTCAATATTTGAAAAATTCGGGCTTTCAATTGATTTCTTTTTTTTTCTTCAAATTCCTTTTTTTCCTTTCTTTCTAAGTCCTTTTGTAGGGTAATGCCCAGCTCCTCAATTCCTTCCATTGAAAGAGCATTAGTTTTGAGGATCTTAGGAATCTTGTTTTTTTTGGAGTCCATTTCAAAGAGATTTTTTAATTCCATAAAGGTCAATTCTGCCCCTTCTCTATCTGCTTTATTTACAAGGAAAAGATCTGCTATTTCCATAATACCTGCCTTGAGTGCCTGGATTTCATCTCCAAGCCCAGGAACTAGGACCACCACCACTTCCTCCACTGCCATTGCCACATCCACTTCATCCTGTCCAACCCCTATGGTTTCCACTAAAATCCAGTCATAGCCAGCAATGTCTAAAAGATCCACCACATCCATAGTCATTGGGGCAAGCCCCCCCAAGGAACCCCTGGTTGCCATAGACCTTATGAAAACCTTTGGATTTGTAAAGAGTTTTTGCATCCTTATCCTGTCGCCTAAAAGGGCTCCCCCTGAAAAAGGGCTTGTAGGGTCCACTGCCACTATGCCAACCTTATAACCCTTTTCCAAAAGATAAAAGGCAAGCCCCTGAATAATTGTGGATTTCCCAGCCCCTGGCGGTCCTGTAAAGCCCACTATCTTTGCCTTTCCACCCTTTTTATAAAGTTTTTTAAGGATTTCAATGCCTTCTTTATCCCTATTTTCAATAAGAGATATAACTCTTCCCAGAGCCCTTTCATTGCCTTTCAATATCCCTGATATTAATTCATTTTTGTTCATTCAGCCCCTTTTCCCTTAAGTAAAACTTGCAATTAAATTTTATATTGGAAGGTTCAAGCTTCTTTTTTGTTAGGGCACAATAATATTCTTTATCCTTTTTATTATTTTTTATTACAAAACTTTTACAGGTTATGCAGGCGTGGAGCTGAAGAACCAGTCCTGTGGATTGCAGGTTAATCAACAATTTAAAAAGTAATTCCAGAAGTTTATTTTTTTCCTCATCTCCCAAAAACTTTATGGACTTATGGAAGTTTCTGTCCCATTTTTTTATTTCCTCCAGAAGGGTCGCCCCTTTTGCCGTCAAAATAATATAATGATTTCTCTTATCCTTCGAGTTTTTTTCTTTCTCTATCAATCCTTTTTTTTCTAGAACTTTAAGGGAATCACTAGCTGTGGGAGGGCTTATTCCAAACTCCTTTGAAAGGTTTAAAGTGGTGCAGAATTCCTTTGGATATTCCTTTAAATATATTAAAAACTGGCTTTGAAGAGGTGAAAGTTTAAATTTTTTAGCAGTTTCCCACTGCATCATTTTAAAAATCCTGCAATACCTATCCAAAAGTTCTGCTATTTTATTTTCCACATTTAAGTTTCTATCTTTCATCTTAAAATAATAACATATTTCAAAAAAGAATTCTAAAAATATATTTTATTAAATATGATATAATATTTTTATGTATATTTTAAAAGCAATAATTGAGGATAAATCTTACTGGTTTCCCTTGGGAAATAAAGAAAAAACATATATCCTTGGTTCCAGGGAGGACTGCGATTTTTGCCTGCCCTTCAGGGGTGTTTCAAGAAAACATTGCAAAATATTTTTCAAGAATGGTGCTTGGTGGGTTGAAGATTTAAATTCCACAAACGGCATCTATTTAAATGGAAAAAAAGTTAAAGCTGAAAGATTAAAAGAAGATGATGTCCTAACCTGCGGAATTGTGAATGCAACTTTTTTGAAAAAACCCACCTCCGAATGGATAACAGCAAATGGAGAGGATTCCCGAATATTTGGGGGATACAGAGAATCTGAAATTAAAAAAGAATTTAGAACCACTGATAGTATTAATAAGGTAGATGAAGATAAAGATATCCTGTATAAATGCTGCAGGACCCTTTTTTCAAAGGAAGATTTGCTGGAAAAATTTAAAAGAATAATGGAATTTATAGGGATTGAAAATTTGAGGGTTGTTTACAGGCAGGGTAATGAGGATATTATGGTTTTCTCTGAAACTCAAAAAAAAGGGGCTGAATTAGTAGAAATGCAAAGTTTTATTCCAGATATTAAAATAAGCTTTTATCCTGACCTGGACGAAAAAAAGAGAGAAATCCTCTGTGCCTGCATTACAGTTCTTTCTCTTATTAAAGTTGGCTATAAGGCACCCGTATTTGCCCCCTTAAGGGAAAAGGTGCCTCCATCTCCCCTGGGAGTTTCTAAGATAGCAAAACAGATCTGGGAAAATGCTTTAATTTACAGAGATAGTAAGGTTCCTATACTTATAACAGGGGAAACAGGCGTTGGAAAAGAAATTTTTTCCAGAGCTTTACACGGTTTAAGTAGCAGGGCAAAGATGCCCTTTATCCCTGTAAATATAGTGGAGTTTCCTGAGGGTTTAAGAGAAGTCGAGATCTTTGGGATAGAAGAAAGGGTAGCCACAGGGGTCAAAAAAAATATAGGTAAATTTGAGCAGGCAAATGGGGGGACAGTCCTTCTGGATGAGATTGGGGATATACCAAAAGGAATGCAACTGGTGCTCCTGAGGATACTGGAAAATGAGTTTTTTTATAGAGTAGGTGGGACTGAACCCGTTCCCCTTGATGTAAGGTTTTTCTTTGCCACAAATAAAGATATAGAAAAGGAAGTGGAAAAGGGAAACATAAGGTCTGATTTTTATTTCAGGATAAAGGGTGTCCATTTTAATATTCCCCCTTTGCGAGAAAGAAAGGAGGATGTATCCTTTTTTCTTGAAAAACTGCTGGAGGGTCTAAATAAAAGATATGAAAGAAAGATAAATTATTCAGCTGCTGCCTGGGATGCTCTTTTTTCCTACAGCTGGCCTGGAAATGTAAGAGAGATGAAATTGATGCTGGAAAAGGTCTATGCTAAAGCCCTTTCAGTGGGAATAATTCAAAGGGAAATGCTTGAGTTGGAAGAAAAAGAGGATACAGCAGATAAGATGATAGGAATATCTTTTCAGGAAGAGATAGAAAAGCTGGAAAAAGAACTAATTTTAAAAGCTTTAAAAGTTTCAAAGAATATTTCAGAAGCAATAAAATTGTTGAAGGTTTCAAGGGCAACTTTTTATAGCAAACTTAAAAAATATAAAATAAGTATCTAAATTAGCTTTTTTTGTGTATAATAAAGAAATGATATCTAAAAGAGATTATTTCCCCTGCATAGTTCTTGGCTCTGGAATCGCAGGACTTTCCTGTGCTTTAACCCTTGCAAAGAAAGGCGTTGAGGTTTTAATTTTATCAAAATCTTCAGACCCTATGGATTGCAATACTTCAAAGGCACAGGGAGGAATTGTTTACAGGGGAAAGGATGATTCACCTGAGCTTTTAAAAAGAGATATTTTAGAAGCAGGGGACAATTTATGCTACGAACCCGCTGTGGATTTTATCTCAAAAAAAGGTCCTGAAGTGGTGGAAAAAATTCTCATAAGAGATTTGGCAATCCCCTTTACTTTAAAAAATAAAAAACTGGAACTTATATCAGAAGGGGCTCATTCCATTGCAAGGATTATTCATGTTCAGGACTCCACGGGTTATCATATACAAAAGAGATTGCTGGAAGAAGTAAAAAAATATGAAAATATTAAGATTTTAACAGATTTTACTGCCATCGACCTTTTGACAACAAAACACCACTCTCTGGATTATTCTTTAAAATACCATAAAGAAAACGAGTGCGTTGGAGTATATGCTTTAAATAATAAAACAGATGAAGTTTATACAATTTTAGGTGATTTCACAGTTTTGGCAACAGGGGGTGCTGCAAAGCTTTATCTTCATTCCACAAATGTGGAGGGTTCCATAGGGGCAGGGCTTTCTATGGCATACAGGGCAGGGGCATATATTTTAAATGCAGAATATGTCCAGTTCCATCCCACTGCTCTATTTCATCCCCTGGCAGGAAGATTTTTAATTTCAGAGGCATTAAGGGGGGCTGGTGCAAGGTTAAAAAATATAAAAGGTGAGTACTTTATGGAAAAATATGCCCCGGAGCAAAAGGATCTGGCACCCAGAGATGTGGTTTCCAGGGCTATAGTTGAGGAGATGACTGAAACCCATTCTGAATTTGTCTATCTGGACCTGGCAAATTTTTACAGGGATGAGGTTCCCATTGAAAAAAAATTCCCTTCCATTTTTTCAGAATGTTTAAAGTATGGAATTGACATAAGAAAAGACCCCATTCCCGTGGTCCCTGCTGCCCATTATTGTTGTGGGGGAGTTCTTTCAAATTTGGAAGGGGAGACCACTTTAAATAATCTCTATGCCATTGGAGAAGTTGCTTGCACTGGTGTCCATGGAGCAAATCGCCTTGCCTCCACAAGTTTGCTGGAAGGGCTTTTATGGGGTGTTTCTTCTGCAGAAAGCATAATAAGCAAAATTGATAGGGGAAAGAAAGTTTCAAAGAAAATAATAGATTCCATTCAGGACTGGATACCCTCAGGGATCAGGGATGAAGAGGATCCTGCTTTAATTTTACAGGACTGGTATTTGATTAAGTCAACTATGTGGAATTATGTGGGAATTGTAAGGACCAGGGAACGCCTTGAAAGGGCACAGGCAGAAATGGTGGATTTGGGCAAAAGATTGGGCAAATTTTATCATGAAAGCAAACTTACGCAAAAAATTATAGAACTTTTTCAGGGAAATTTAGTTGCTCAAATAATATCTTCTGCTGCCTTAAGAGCAACCAAGAGCAGGGGAAGCCATTTTAGAAAAAGTTAGAGAATTCTTAAAAAAGTTTAAATTTATGCTATTATTTTAATATGCTATATTTAATTTTATTAATTTTTTTTGTTTTATTTATTATCTGGGTTTATAACAAACTTGTAAAACTTGAAAATCAGGTAGAGGAGGGTTTAAGTGGTATAGATGTCCAACTTAAAAGAAGGTATGACCTCATTCCAAATCTGGTGGAAGCAGTTCGTGGATATCAAATATATGAAAGGGAAACCCTTGAAAGGGTAACCTTGCTCAGAACCCAGAGCCAGCAAATAGAAGAAATTCCAAAAAAGGCACCCCTGGAAGGGGAGCTTTCAAAGATAATTAAAAATCTATTCATCCTTGCAGAAAATTATCCAGAACTTAAAGCAGGTGAGCAGTTTTTAAATTTACAGAAAAATTTAGTGGAAGTGGAAGATGCCTTACAAAATGCCAGAAGGTATTACAATGGGGCAGTTAGAATCTATAACACCTTTTATCAATCCTTTCCCATAAACTTAATAGCACCTCTTTTTGGATTTAAAAAGAAAGATTTTTTTGATGCCCCCGAATGGGAAGAAAAGAGCCCAGAGGCAAGAGTATGAAAAAATTTTTATTTTTTATTTTAATTTTCCTATCTTTTAATCTATTTTCAGAAGAAAAAATTTTATCCTACGATGTAATAATTGAAATACAGCCCTCCTCTGAGATAATTGTCACAGAAAATATAAAGGTTATTGCAGAGGGATATAACATTAAAAGAGGGGTTTACAGGGATTTTCCCGTTGATTATAGGGACAATTATGGAAATAAATACAGAGTTACCTTTGAGATTATTCAAATTTTAAGAAACGGTGTTGAGGAACCCTATTTTAAAAAAAGGGAAGGCAGGAATATCAGGGTTTATATTGGAAAAAAGGACTATTTTTTAGAAAATGGGGAATATACTTACACAATAAAATTTAAAACAAAGAGGCAACTGGGTTATTTCAAAGACCACGATGAACTATATTTTAATGTTATTGGCACAAACTGGGTTTTTCCCATTGAAAGTGCAACCTGCAAAGTTATTCTGCCATCAGGGGTGCCCGCAGATAAGGTAAAAGTAGATGGATTTACAGGGCCTGCTGGGGCAACCCTTAAAAATTTTGAATATGAAATTTTCTCAGAGGGGATATTTTTTAAAATCACTTCCATTTTAAACCCCTATGAAGGTTTTACCATAGTGGTGGGCTGGCCCAAGGGTTTTGTAAAAGAGCCCACGGGAAAGGAAAAATTTTTATATTTACTGAAAGACAATTCCTTTTTATGGCTTGATTTTATTTTGCTATTTGGGGTCTTTTTTTATTATATGAGGATGTGGAAGAAATATGGAAAGGACCCTGAAAAGGGGGTAATTTATCCTCAGTATGAGCCCCCAAAGGGTTTTGAACCTGAAGATGTAAGGTATCTGAAGAAAATGGTATTTGATGACAAGGGTTTTTCTTCTTTTCTTGTTAAGATGGCTATAAAGGGAGCTTTAAAAATTGAAAAGGAAGGAAAAAAAATTTTTCTCCACAAATTAGATCCCGTTGATAATTTAAATCAGGAAGAAAGGAAAGTCCTTGAAGCCCTTTTTCCATTTGGAAGTAAAAAAGTTGAAGTTGTCCAGCATAACTATAAAAAATTTCAGGATGCCGAAAAAATAATTGAAAATAAGCTTAAAAAAAGGTTTGGGAATATTTATTTTTCTTTAAATACAGGAAAAACTGCCATAGGATGCATTTTTTCAGTTCTTTTAGGATTTTTTTTCTGGTTTCAATTTGTAAGTTATAAAATTTTTGCCCTATTTTTCCTTTTTATTTTGATTATTTTAAATATAATTTTCTGGAAAATTATGCCTGCCAGGTCCCTTATGGGGAGGAAAATAATGGACCAAATTGAAGGGTTTAAAATGTTTTTAAAGGTTGCTGATGAGGATATACTTAAAAAATATTATCCCGATGGGAAGACCCCAGAGCTTTATGAAAAATACTTTCCCTATGCAATGGCACTTGATATGGAATCGGAGTGGGGTGAGCAGTTTGAAGATGCCTTTAAGAATCTTGAGCAGAAAGGAGAAAGTTATACTCCTTCCTGGTATTCTGGTGCTGGATTTTCCTTGTCTTCTCTTTCAAGTTTTTCAAGTACTCTGGGAAGTTCCTTTTCTTCTTCCCTTTCCTCTTCTTCATCA
>JBBFMJ010000084.1:0-7241 GCA_037478515.1 Thermoanaerobaculia bacterium | reverse complement strand
TTTTTAATTTAAAATGATTAGAAAAATTTTTGGAATTTTTATTTTATCCCTATCAATTTTATTATTTTTTGCCTATTTTTCTTTAAATTTCAGGAACCCCTTAAAAAAATCTTTTGATTTTGAAATAAAAAAAGGGGATAATCCAAAAGGGATTTTAAAAATTTTAAAAGAAAAGGGAATAATTTTTGACTGGCAGTTTCCTTATATATATCTTAAATTTACAAAACTGGATAAGAAAATAAAGGCAGGGGAGTATCAGATTCAGCCAGGGGAAAGGGTAATGGATATTTTAAAGAAATTTCTGGAAGGAAGGACAATTTATATCCCTGTGACTTTAAAGGAGGGCTGGACTATTTTTGACTATGCAAAAGAGCTGGAAAGAAAAGGGATATGCTCAAAAGATAGTTTTTTAAATAGTTGCAAAAGGGTTCCTTTATGGATTGAGGCAAAAAATATGGAAGGATTTCTTTATCCAGATACATATTTTTTTAGGAAAAATACACCTTCAGATGAAGTTGTTATAAAACTTTATAATAATTTTTTGAAAAAGACAAAGGATTTAAGGCAGGTGCTTCAGGAAAAAAAATTAAAGCCCCTGGAATGGATTACCCTTGCATCAATTGTGGAAAGGGAAGCAAAAATGGAAAGTGAAAAGCCAAAGATAGCAGGGGTATATTTAAATAGATTAAAGATTAATATGAAACTGGAAGCAGACCCCACTATTTTATATGGAATGGCTCTGGCAGGTATTGAAAGAAAAATATTGACAAAAGAAGACCTCAAATTTCCATCGGATTACAATACCTATTTAAATTATGGGCTTCCCCCTGGACCCATTTGTAATCCTTCCTATTCATCAATGAAAGCTGTTTTATATCCAGAGGAGCACAATTTCCTTTTTTTTGTAGCAAAAGGAGATGGAAGCCATATCTTTTCAGAAAATTTGAAAGATCACATAAAAGCTATACAGCTTTACAGATAATTTATTTTACAAATTCAGCAGAGAGTTCTATCTGAACTTCATTTCCAACCACAAGCCCACCATTGTCTAAAGTTTTGCTCCAGGAAATCCCAAAGTCCTGCCTGTTTAATTTAAGGGATGCTTCCACTCCAATCCTTTCCTTTCCCCAGGGATCTTTTATTTTTCCTAAAATCTTAAAAGGAATTTCAATTTCCTTTGAAACACCTTTCATTGTAAGCACCCCAGTGCAAACATAACCATCCCCTTCTTTTCTAAATTTCTTTGATTCAAAGGTAATGTAAGGGTATTTTTTTACATCAAAAAAATCAGGACTTTTAAGGTGCTTATCCCTGTCTGCATTATTAGTGCTAATGCTTTCCACAGAAATTTTACCCTTGACAGACCACTTGGATAAATCCTTTTCATCATAGGTGATTTCCCCTTCAAAATCAGTAAAGGAGCCCCTCACTGTGGCAATTACCATATGTTTTACAGAAAAACTCACGGAAGTATGGGCAATATCCAATTTGTATTGACCAAAACTTAAAAAGGGAACTAAAATAATTAAAATTGCAAACAATTTCATTATTACCTCCTTGGGAATATTAACATATGAACTTAAAGGAATATTCCCTATATTATTTTTTCATAGAGGTATTCAATTAGATTTTTTATTTCCACTTTTACATTATTTTTTTCTTTATATGCCTTTAGTTGAAGCCAGCAAGAGGTATCAGGTATCAGCATTAAATCTGGATTTTTTTCTTCAACCATTTTAAATTTCCTCTTTGCCATCTCCACTGATATCTCTGGCTCTTTAATTGAAAAAGTTCCTCCAAAGCCACAGCAAAAGGGGATTTCTTCTTCTAAAATTTCAATATCCTTAATTTTAGAGAGCAAATTTTTTACCTTTGGATAGACCTTTGCTTCCCTTAAAAGATGGCAGGAAGGATGGAGATAAACCTTTTTTTTGTCTTCTTTAAAGTTAATTTTTTCAATATTTTCTTCCAAGATTTCATAAAAATCTACAATATTTTCTTTTATTTCCTTAAAATCTTTTATAAATTTTTCCTTTAAATTTAGCTCTTCATAATGGTTTTTTACAAATCCATAGCAGGAAGAAGAAAAGAAAATTATTTTGTCTACTTTCGAATCTTTAAAGATTTTTATAAAGTTTTTTGCAAAGGGGATGGTTTCCTCTGGAAAACCGGAGTTAAAAAAGGGCTGACCGCAGCAAGTTTGACCTTCTGGAATTATAAAATCTAAATTTAATTTTTCTAAAATTTCCACTGCCTTTATCCCTATCTCAGGTTCAATTTTATTTATAAAACAGGGTATAAAAAGGGCAGCTTTATTCAATTTCTTTGTAGTAGTTTTTTTCCACTATCAGGTGGCTGAACTGGGCTATCTTTAAAAATTCTCTATAAAGGGATTGCAAAAGCCCGAGCCGATTTTTCTTTAATTTTTCATCTTCACAGAGCACAAAGACCTTTTCAAAAAACTCTTCCAGAGCCGGTGCCAGGACAGTCATAATTTTAAGGGCATTAAGATAATTTTTATTATTAAAGTGTTGCAGGAATTCTTCCTTTACCTGAAGGAAATCTTCATAAAGCTTTGGCTCTTCCTTTTCTTTAAAAAGGGAAGGGTCTATTTCAAAATTCTCATACCCTTTTATCATATTTTTAAGCCTTTTGAAACTTAAAATGAAATTTATAAATTCCTTTTCCTTTCTATATTCCTCAATTGCCTTTGCCCTGAGGAAACCATCATAGGGATTAAAGTGCCTAACTTCTATTACAGCCCTGATGGTATCCTTTGAAATTCCTCTCCTCTCAAAGATATATTCCACCCTGTCTTTTACAAAATTTCTTAAATTTTCCAGGGTGGTTGAAAGATCTATCTCCTGGTTTCTCAAGAGCTGAATTGCCTTTGTAAATATCAAATCCAGGTCGCAATCAATACCTTTTTCTATGAGTATTTCCATAAGCCCATTTCCTATTCTTCTCAAACCATAGGGGTCCTGAGAACCCGTGGGAATTTCTCCAAGGGCAAAGAGGGATACTATACTTTCAATTTTATCTGATAGATTTAAAATGGTGGAGACATCATTGGAAGGGTAGGGACCTTCTGGTGTCTCTGGAAAATATTGTTCATAGATGGCTTTAAAGACCTCTTCATCATAACCCTCCCTTTGAAGGAGAATGCCACCAATTTTTCCTTGAAGTTCAGGAAATTCTGTAACTGTGGAGGTTAAAAGGTCTGCTTTGGCAAGTTTTGAGGCATTTAAAACCTTTGTTATTTTTTCCCCTTTTCCTAAATTATAAGTTAAAAACTCGGAAAGTTCCAGGATCCTGCCTGTTTTTTGAAGGAAATTTCCCAGCTCGGGGTGGAAGGTGAGTTTTTGAAGTTCCTCCACCTTCTGGGAAAGGGGTTTTTTTAAGTCCTGCTCAAAGAAAAAGGAAGCATCTTTGAGCCGTGCTTCCACAACCCATTCAATCCCTTTTTTTATTTCTTCTGAAGAAAGGGAGGGTTTGTCTATGAGGCAAAGAAAATATTTTGTAATTTTTCCCTTTTCTGAAAGGGTTATTGCCTTTTGATGTTTTTTTAAAGCAACTTTTAAAATCTCTTCGGGAAGTTTTAAGTATTCTTCTTTAAAGGATGCCCTAATGATTGTAGGGTGTTCTGAAAGGAATGCCCATTCTGTAATTAGATCTTCTTCTTTCCCATATTCCATATTTCCTGCCAGAGATTCTATATCTTTTAAAATTTTTTCTCTTCTCTTTTCAAAGAAGGGTTCCACATTATTTTCCCTTAAAATTTCAAAATATTTCTCTGGTTTTTCTATTTTCAAAGGAATTCTTTCCCTGTTTTTCAAAACATAAGTCAGATGGGACGCCTTTATATTAAAAAGCTCAAAATCGATTACTTCTTCACCAAAAAGGCATAAAATTGAGTGTAGGGGCCTTATAAAGGGACCCTGACCCTCTCCCCAGCACATAGGTTTTACAAATTGAATTTTCAAAATAAGACCTTTTATGGAATCTTGAAGAATTTCCTTTGTCTCCTTCCCCTGGACTTTCTTTTTTAAAGCAACATACTCCCCTTTACCTTTCTGGGCTTTGTAAACGCTTTCAAATTGGTTTTCCATCCCTTCCTTTTTTAAAAAAGATATAAGGGCTTCCGTGGGATTTCCTTCCTTATAAGATATATTGTAAGGGGGACCAAAGACCTCCACTTCCTTTTCCTTCTGCTTTTCTGAAAGGTCTTTTATATAAATTCCAAACCTTCTTATTGTAGAAAAGGATATTATCTCAGAGTAATCAATATCTTCATTCTTTAAAAAATCTTCAAAAATTCCCTTAAATTGCTCCTCAATATCTTTAATTTGAGTGGCAGGCATTTCTTCTGTCAAAATTTCAATTAAAAAGTCCTTCATTCTTCTTCCCTCAAATATTGATTCGTACACTGAAAGGAAATTCTTCTTATCCTGGAAATCATATTTGCCCTGTTGGTCTGGGAAACAGCTCCGCGGGCATCTAAAATGTTAAAGATATGGGAAAGTTTTAAAGCACATTCATAGGCAGGGAGGGTAAGCCCTTCATTTAAGCAATTTTCTGCTTCCTTTTCATAAAATTCAAACTGCCTCTGCATCTCTTCTATCTGGGCAACCTCAAAGTAGTATCTGGAAATCTGGTTTTCTTCCCAGTGTCTTAAATCCCTGTAAGTTAAATTTGAACCATAGGGCACATCAAAGACAGAAGGGACTTTGTTTATAAGCATTGCAATCCTTTCAAGTCCATAGGTAAGTTCCACAGAAATGGGGTTTAAATCAATGCCCCCTGCTTGTTGCATATAGGTAAACTGAGTGATTTCCATACCGTTCAAGAGAACCTGCCATCCCACACCCCAGGCACCAAGGGTTGGGGCTTCCCAATTATCTTCCTCAAACCTTAAATCAGAAGAAGAAAAATCAATTCCCAGGTACTGCAAACTTTTAAGGTATATGTCTTGTACTTGGAGGGGAGAGGGTTTTAAAATTACCTGAAATTGCAGATGTTTCATCAACCTGAAGGGATTTTCCCCATACCTTCCATCGGCAGGTCTTCTGGAGGGCTGGACATAGGCAACATTGTAAGGTTTTTTGCCCAGTATTCTGAAAAAAGTTTCAGGATGAAGTGTCCCCGCTCCCACTTCCATATCATAGGGCTGGACAATGACACATCCATACTCGTTCCAGAAATTTGTCAGGTCTATTATTAATTTTTGTAAATTCATAACATTAAAAGTTTATCACAAGTTTTTAAAAAATTGTAGGACTTTATCTCTTTTTGCAAAAAATTCAAAAGCAAATTATGAAAAATCAGGTTTGAAAACTTATAAGTTTCCTTTTTTTCATTAAAATTTGGAATTGAAGAGACCTCTTTCTTCTTTAAAATTTCCAAAAATTCATAAAAATTTTCTGGAAACTTAATTCCTCCCTTCCTGTGTACCTCACAATAAAAATCCTTACTTTTTTCATCAAAAAAAATTGCCTCTCTCTGGCATTTACACAAAAACCTCTGGGGAAATATTCCATTTAATTTCAATATCCAATAGTCAAAATAGACCTTTAAATTTTGCCAGGGGACTCCCTTTGAAAAACCTTCAATTATATGTTTTGTAAGTTTATAGATTTTTTCATTGGGTTGACCTTCAGGTACCACTTCCAGAAGCACTTCTGCAAAATAGGAAAGGATAAAAGGACAGGGGCTTTCAATTATTTGGGATAGCGGGGAATTTAAAATTTCTGCTTCAGTAAAATTTACCAGCTGTCCCCTTTCACCTTCATAAAACTGGACTTCCACCTCTGAAAACTGGCATAAAAGGTCCTTTGTTTTGGATTTTTTCCTTCCAATTCCCTTGGCAATCCCTCTTTTTATCCCTTCCTTTTCTGTAAGCAAAACCACTATGGATGAAGTTTCCTTGTAAGGATAAAGGTTGAGGACAAAACCCTTTTCTTTTTTAATTGCCATTAAACCTTTATTTCTACTGAAACCTCTTCAAAGTCCTTTAAATGGGGTTCCACATAATATTTTACAAATCTTTCCACTTGCACCTTTGCCAGCCCTATAAAATTTTTAATTTTAAGCAGATTTTTTAATTCCTTTTCATTAAAGGGGAAATCAGCCCTTTTAAGAAGGTTTTTAAAAAGGGTATTTTTTCTATTTTTTGCCCTGATTGCTTCTTCCTTTAAAATATTGTGGGCAACCTGCCTGTCTCCACCCTTTTTAACCCACTCCATCAAGATGGTTTCAATGGAAAGAAAAGGAAGATTTTCCTTCAATCTTTTTTTTATAATCTCTTCATTTACCTTAATATTTTTTATAACTTCAATACAGAGAGAAAGAATTCCATCGCACATAAAAAAACTCTGGGGGATAACAAATCTTCTCTGGGCAGAATCATCCAAAGTCCTTTCCAGAAACTGTTCTGATGCCATATCATCCAGAGAATTTATAAGGTTTATAAGATACCTGGAAAGGGAGGTAACCCTCTCCATCTTCATAGGATTCTGTTTGAAAGGCATTGCGGAAGAACCCACCTGTTTTGAGCCAAAAGGTTCCTGAACCTCCCCAAAACTTTGCATTACTCTCATATCTCTGGAAAACTTTCCTGCTGATATCCCTATTCCCTTTAAAGTATCCCCTATTATACAATCCATCTTTCTGGGATAGGTCTGTCCTGTTACAGGAAAAACATTATAAAAACCTAAGAGATGGACAAATCTTTTTTCTAAAATTTCAACTTTTTTTTCATCTCCTAAAAGGTTTAAAAAAGAGTTCTGGGTACCTGTGGCTCCTTTAAGTCCCCTCAGAGGGAAATCTTCCAGAATTTCCTTTAAATCCAGAAAGTCCTGAAGGAAGTCCTGAAGGTAAAGAGATAACCTTTTCCCTAAGGTTGTGGGCTGGGCAACTTGAAGGTGGGTATAGCCAAGACAGGGAAGTTTTTTATATTCCAGTGCTTTTTCCTTTAAAAAATATATTAAATTCTGAAGTTTTTTTTCCAGTACTTTTAAACCCTTATTCATCAGGATTAAATCAGCATTGTCTGTTATATCACAGGAGGTAGCGCCCAGGTGGATATAACCCTTTGCAAGGGGAGCCACTTCCCCGAAGTGGTGGATATGAGCCATTACATCGTGTTTTGTCTCCTTTTCAATTTCAGAGACCCTTTCAAAATCAATCTCATCTAATTTTTCTTCCATCTGCCTTAAAGCATCCTCGGGAATTGGAACCCCCAG
>JBBFMJ010000083.1:0-7297 GCA_037478515.1 Thermoanaerobaculia bacterium | reverse complement strand
GTTTTTTTCCTCAAAGATACTTAAAATTTCCTTTGAAGCATACCTTTTAAATAGATTTTCCATAAAATAATTATCTCAAAATTAAATTTTTCGGTCAAATTTATCTTTATTAATATATTTTGATAAAATATTTGAATGGATAAAAATTTGCCTTTCATACATCCTTCCTATGCCAATGAAAAGAATTTAAAGGAGGATAATCAGAGATTGGAGTTTTTAGGGGATTCCCTTTTGGGTTTTATTGTCTCTGAATATCTTTATGAAAATTTTAAAGAAGAAAGGGAAGGTTTTCTATCCCATTTAAAGAGCCAGCTGGTTTCCACGGAAACCCTTGCCAGTTTTGCAAAAATTTTAGAACTGGATAAGAAGTTATTTTTAAGCAATGGAGAAGAAAAAAATGGAGGAAGGGAAAAGCAAAGGATACTGGCTGATACCTTTGAAGCATACATTGCTTATATTTATTTAAAAAAAGGTATAAAAAAAGCAAAAAAAATTTTAGAGGAGCTTCTGGATGGTGCCATAAAGGAAAAAAAAGAGTTATTTTTTAAACTGGATCCCAAGTCCTATCTGCAACAGATTTGCCAGAGGAAGAATTTTCCCCTTCCTGAATACAGGGCAGAGGAGCCCATAGGACCTGCCCATAGCCCTACTTTTTTTGTGGAAGTTCTGGTGGAAGGGAAGGTCCTGGGAAAAGGTGAAGGCACAAGTAAAAAGGAAGCAGAACAGAGGGCAGCAGAAGAAGCCATAAAAAAAATTGAAAATGATGGAAGAGATTAGATTTCTTGAAGTTTTTATGGATCAGATAAATAAGTGCAATTTGCGCTGCAGAATGTGTGCCTTTTCCGATGAAAGGGTAAGAGGGTTAAAAAAAGTTGAAATGGAATACTGGGTTTTTGAAAAGATAGCAAAAGAAATATTTCCTTATGCCAGTTATCTGGCATTGTCCTGCCTGACGGAACCCCTTCTTTTAAAGGACCTTCAAGAAAGATTAAAACTGGTAAAGGAAATGAGGGTTCCTGTATCGGAACTTATTACCAACGGAGTTTTATTGGATAAAAAAATTATAATAAGCTTTATTGAAAATAGATTAACCCGGCTGGGGATATCCCTGGATGGGGCAAAAAAAGAAACCTACGAATCAATAAGGGTAGGGGCTTCTTTCAATAAGGTCATTGAAAATTTAAAGCTCCTTAATAAATTAAAGGAAGAATTTAAATCGGATTATCCAAAACTTAGATTGCTAATGGTTCTTTCAGAAAAAAATATTGATGAATTTTATGCTTTCTTAAATCTTGCAGAGGAATTTAACGCTTCTTTTATTGATATAAGGACAATTACTCCTTTTAAAGGGGCAAAGGATAGGGGTTTTTATGAAGAAAAATATTTCTTGAAAATTAAAGAATATAAGTTATTTTTAAAGAAATGGTGTAAGGAAAAGGGGATTGAGGATTTGGGGTATTTGAGAGAATCCCCTGAAAGGGTGGAACTTTTTGATGAAAAGGGAAATAAAATTTACTGCAAAAGGCCATTCAATACCGTGGCAATACATCCAAACGGGGATATAAACCCCTGTATGACCTGGATGAGGAAACCCTTAGGTAATATAAAGAATCAAAGTTTTAAAGAAATATGGGAAAGTGAGTATGCAAGAAAATTGAGGGAAGAATTTGAAGAAAAAAAGCCTGGAATTGACTGTCAATTTTGCGAAATAAAAAAGGAATATGAAGGGCAGGAAGAGGATGGTTTTTTCAAAATGCTTTCAAAGGAATGAAATTGAAAAAAAGTGAAAAATCCCTAATTTGTAGCTATGATGAACTATCTTTATGGGCAGCCCCCTTTGGTTTGAAACTTTTAGAAAAAATTGAGATTAAAGGAAATTTAAAAGCCCTTGATCTTGGTTGTGGAACTGGATTTCCATCAATTGAAATTGCAGAAAGGATGGGAATTCTTTCCAAGGTATTTGGAATAGATATCTCCTTTGAAGCACTGAAAAGGGCACAGGAAAAGTCAGCGGCTTTTAATGTCAAGAATATAAATTTTATAAATGCAGATATTAAAAATTTGCCTTTTAAAGATGAAACTTTTGATTTAATTGTATCTGTGAATGGAATAAATAATACTGGGAATGAAAAAAGAGCTATAGAAGAATCCTTTAGGGTTTGTAGAAAAAATGGCTCTTTTGCCTTTACTGTGAATCTTCCAGGAACAATGTATGAATTTTACAGGATCCTTGAGAAGGTTATGAAAAAAAATGAAATAGATGGAGCAAGGGAAAAGATTGTAAACCATATAAATGAACATAGAAAATCCATAACCTTTTACAGGAAGATTATTTCAAAGGCAAAATTTGAAATAGAGGAAATTGGAGAAGATTGTTTTAAGATGAGATTTTCAAATGGAAGAGCAATGCTAAAACATCATTTTATACGATTGTGGTTTTTGAAACCCTGGAAGGATCTGGTGAAAAAGGGAAAAAGGTATTCTGTATTTAGAGATTTGGAAAGGGAACTAAATATTTTTTCAAAGGGGAAAGAAGGACTTGTTTTAACAATACCCTATGGATTTTTTAAATGTAAAAAAAAGGCATAACTGCAATTGTCTTGATTTTTTATTAAAAATTTTTTAATATATTCTGTCCTATGAGTGTGGAAATTTTAAAGGAAAGAGTTAGATATGGAGAGACAGACCAGATGGGAGTTGCCTACCATGGTGCCTATGCCCAGTGGTTTGAAATTGGAAGAACTCATTTCTGCAAGAGTAAAGGAGTAGTTTATCGGGATCTGGAAAAATCGGGATATGGACTCGTGGTGGTGGAACTTTTTGTAAATTACAAAAGGGCTTTAAGGTATGATGATGAGTTTGAAATCCATACCACTGTTGAAGAGATAAATAGAAAAATGATAAAATTTGGCTATAAAATTATAAAAGATTCAGAGGTCTGTGCCACGGGATACACAAAGCATTTATTTGTTTCTATGTCTAATTTTAAAAGTACCGATGCCCCCGAAGAAGTAATAAATTGCTTTTTAAATAAATAAAAGGAGGTATTTATGTCATTTCCTGGCTGCAAAAAAATTTGGATGAATGGAAAGTTTGTGGACTTTGAGGATGCTAAAATCCATGTTTTATCCCATGTGGTTCATTATGGTTCTTCTGTCTTTGAAGGGGACAGATGCTATAAAACCCCAAAAGGTCCTATGATTTTTAGACTTATGGACCATATAGAAAGGTTATTTAATTCAGCAAAGATTTACAGAATGCAAATTCCTTTTTCCAAGGAAGAAATTTTTAGTGCCTGTATTGAAACAGTAAAGGTCAATGGACTAAAAGATTGTTATATAAGGCCTGTTGTTTACAGGGGTTTTGAAAGTTTGGGCGTAGATCCTGGTAAATGCCCCGTGGATGTGGCTATAGCAGTTTGGGACTGGGGGAAATATTTAGGACCTGAAGCCCTAGAGAAGGGAGTTGATGTGAGGGTATCATCCTGGAATAGAATGGCACCCAACACTTTCCCCTGGCTGGCAAAATGCGGGGCAAATTATATGAATTCCCAGCTTATAAAATTAGAGGCAAAGATGGATAATTATTCGGAAGGAATTGCCCTGGATACCTTTGGAATGGTATCAGAAGGAAGTGGAGAAAATATATTTCTGGTATATAAGGGTAAGATTTTGACACCTCCCCTATCTGTTTCAGTCCTTCCTGGGATAACCAGAGATTCTGTCATAAAACTTGCCAGGGATTTGGGATATGAAGTTTGCGAAATGGGAATTCCAAGAGAAATGCTTTACATTGCCGATGAGGTATTTTTTACAGGTTCTGCAGCAGAGATTACCCCAATCCGTTCCATAGATAAAATCCCCGTTGGAGAAGGGAAAAGAGGACCTGTAACTAAAAGTCTGCAGGAAGCTTTCTTTGATATTATTGAACTGAAAAGAGAAGATAAGTGGGGATGGCTAACCCCTGTTAAATAGTGATAAATTGGAGATTCTAAAACCAAAGATAAGGGCCGTCGAAATATTTCCCACCATAGTGGACGGCAAAGAAATGATCATTTTAAAAGATCCTCTGGATCTCAATCCCCAGATGGTATTTCTTTCTCCAGAGTCCTTTTTCCTTATAACACTAATGGATGGAACCAGGACTTCAGAAGATCTAAGGATGGAATTTTTCAAAAAAAAGGGCATTCTTCCTTCTGTGGAAGAGATTTCAAGCCTTGTAAAACAGCTTTCTTTACTGGGCTTTCTGGAAGATGAAAATTTTGAGATAATTTTAAAGGGAAAGGCAGAAGAATTTTTGAGGATGGGCAAAAGAAATCCTGTATGTGCTGGCAATTCTTATCCTTCCTCTAAGGAAGATCTTTTAAAATTTTTGGAAGAGATAGATAAAATTGAAGTTCCTGAAAGGGAAAGGCAACCAGATTTTTTAATTTCCCCACACCTGGACATAAATATTTCAAAAATAGCTTATGCCTATTCTTATAAAGGTTTAAATTTAAAGGGGAAAAACAAAATAGTCCTTTTCGGGGTTGCCCATCAGGGTCTTTCAAAAAATTTATCCCTCCTTCCCCTTCCCTTTGAAACTCCCTTGGGCATAGTAGAAATAGATGAGGAAATTACAGAAAATTTTATAGGTCAATTTGGAAAACCTGACTCTTTTGAAGTAATTTCCCACATAAAAGAACATTCCATTGAACTTCAGATAATATTCCTTCAATACTTTATAAAGGAAAATTTTAGCATTGTTCCAATTCTTGTGGATGGTCATAGAAGAAGTTTTAAAGAATATGAGGGATTTTTTAAATGGTTTCTTTCAAGGGGAGATGTATTTTTTATTGCAGGGATTGACCTTTCCCATATAGGACCCAGATATGGAGATGATTTTCCAGCCACAGAGGATTTTATGGAAAAGATAAAACTTGAAGAAAAGGAGCTTTTTTCCTATGTTATAAAAAAGGATAGGGAAAATTTTGAAAATTTTTACAGGGAAAAGAGTGGAATTTTAAGAATTTGTGGAATTGAAATCTTAAAAATGCTTATGGAATTTCCAGTAAAGGACGGAATTATAAGAAACCACACCACTGGCTTTATGCCGCCCCTTGCCTCAGCAGTGAATTGCATTTCTGCTGACCTTTATTTTTAATTTTTTTCTGTACATATTTTTATCGGCTCTATCTATAAGACAGCCCAGGTCATCTTCTTTTTGAACCAGGGTAAAGCCTGCTGAAACTGCAATATAAAATCCACCTTTCTTTTCATTAAATAACTTTTTCCCTATTATTTTAATAAAATTATCCGAAATTTTTTTAAGCTGGCTCTTCTTTACCATTAAAATGATGGCAATAAACTCATCTCCCCCCCATCTACCAAAGATATCACACTCTCTTAAATTTAATTTAATTGTCTTTGAAAATTCACGAAGTACATTATCCCCTGTACTGTGCCCAAAATTATCATTTATTTCTTTGAAATTATTTATGTCAAAGAGGATAATTCCAAAATTTGTGGAAAACCTTTTAAATTCCTGTATTTTTTTATTTATTATAAATTCTAAAAATCTCCTGTTGGGAAGTTTTGTTAAAAAATCTTGATTTGCTCTTTTTTTTAGGGAATTTATTAGTTTTTTTGTATAAACCACCAGATCATGTATTTTGAAAATGCCACAAAAGAATATCCTTCCACTCTTTTCATCAGATACTTTTAAAAGCTGAATTTCTATAGGAAAACGATATTTTTCTTTATGCCTGATATAAGATAAATTTGAATCAGTTTTTTCTTTTTCATTGTAAGCTTCAAGAAATTTTTCAAAATTTATTTCCTTTTTTTTGTAATAAATTTCTATTATGGTAAAATCTTCCATTTTTTTACCTAAAACCTCTGAAAAAGAAAAGCCAGTTATTTTTTTTGCACCTCTGCTCCAGAGAACTACTTCTTTCTTTTCATTTAAAATAAAAACCCCCAGAGAAGTATTCTCAATAAGGTTTTTTAAAAGATGATTCTTAAGGGATTCTGGAAACTCCTTTAAATATTTTGGAAACAATTATCCAGCTCTTTTTCTAAAAGTAGTTTATTTTCTATTTTAGATTCAGGTAAATCAGGAATTTCCATACCCCTTTTTAACATAAAATTCCTTATTTTATCAAAATGGTTCTGGGATTCCTTTTGCATACTCCTTGATAATTTGGCAATTTCAGGCGAAACTTCCTCAAAGGCATTGGTAAAATAGCTTTCCATAGTGCAGGCCTCCAGAAGGAGAGAAGTTTTTAAAGCTTCCTCGAGGGAAAGGGTGTTTTTTTGGGAAATGAATCTTTTCAGATAATCCAAGGTCTTCCTGACAAGGCAGCCATCCAGAGAAATCGTTCTAAAATGTATGGGATTTGTCTTTATCAACCTCATTTGATACAGAACCATAGATTTATGCTGCTGCTCTTCTATATAAAGCTTTGAGAAAAACTTAGATACCTCTTCATCGGTCAGAAAAATTTCAGAAAGCCAAAGGTAAAATTTGGAAAGTTCCTCCTCCAGTTCTTCATATTTTTTTAAACTCATAATTAAATCAAACATATTAATCTCCTTGCTTAAACAACAATATTACAGATTCTAATATTCCTTAAATTAAAAAAATTCTTAAAATTTGATTGAAATTTGATAAAAGTTTTGATAATATTATACCTATGATAAAAGAAGGTTATCCAGGAAATCCAGAGCTCCCTGAGGCTACAAAATTCAGGATTGAAGCATCCTTCAGACAGGCAGTCTCCCTTTTTCTAAATGGAAATATGGATGACTGTATTATGGGATGCGATTTTATACTCAAACTGGATCCCCAATTTGAACCAGCCAAGATTTTAATGGAAAAGGCAAAGGATCCAAACTTTGAGGCAGATATAAAACCAATTTTGGAAAAATATGGTCCAGAAGAAGAGATAAACATAGAAGATTATTTAATTAAAGCAATTGAACTATACAATAACAGAGAATTTGAAAAGACCTTGGAGGTTCTTAATAAGGTACTTCTAAAAGATCCCTCAAACAGCGAAGCCAGGGAAATGTTTGAAAGGGCAAAGGAAAAACTGGAAGTTCAGGCCTTTATTACTCAATTTATTAAAAGAGCAAAAGCATATTTTGATGAGGGGTCCCTGGAAGATGCTTTAAAGGAAACAAACAAGGGTCTGGCTTTAGATGAGACCAACCCTGAGCTTTTAGAACTTAAAGAAAAAATTGAAAATCTCTTAAGAGAACCAGAAAAAGTGGAGATGCTCCAAGAAGAAACATCAGAAGAGGTAAAATCGGAATTT
>JBBFMJ010000082.1:0-7341 GCA_037478515.1 Thermoanaerobaculia bacterium | reverse complement strand
ATTTCAAATCCAGCCCCTTCCAGCCCTTCAGGACAAATAAATCCAGATGGTTCAAGGCAGATGCTTTAAGTTTTAAAAGGACTTCCCCTTTTTTTATTTCAGGTTCAGGGTGGTTTAAAACCTTTAAGTTATCTATTTGCCCGTGCTCTTCAAAAACTAATGCTTTCATAATATTATATTAACATAAAATTTACTTCAGGGACCTGTTTTTATCACTCCCCCTTTAAGCTCAGAACCCCACAAACTGTGGGGAATAAAAAAGACCAGAATTGAAATAAAAAAGGCAAGGAGGACCCATTCTTTCCCCTTTCCCCTTCTAATTTGAATCCAGGCAATTGCCCAGAAAATTATCATAATAAGGCCCTTGTTGTCAGTGAGGTCTTTCCCAAAAGGAAAACCAGTCCAGAACTCTCCAAAGGCATATTTTTGAACCACGGGTCCCAGCAAACCAGCACCTATCAAAGTCAAAATAAAGGTAGCCAGCACCAGGGCTTCTTTTTTTTCAAAAAAGATTGTATAAAGTCCTGTATAAATGGAAAGGAAAAAGGCAGAAAATATAAAAATTATATGGAGAATCAGAATAAGAGTAGGAACTTTTCCTTTAAATCTTACAGAAATGGGCTTTTCAGGTATTTGAACTGACTTATCCAGATAATAAAACTTAACATAATAAAAATATTTCCCTGCTGGTGGAAGGGACTTAAGTTCTGCATATAAGCCATCTTCAGTTTTTTCAAACTCTTTCCTCTCCCATTGTCCATCCTCTGAATAGTTCTGGTAAAAAAGGTCTGCTTTAATAAGGGATTCCTTCACGGGCAAAAGGATTTTTAAATTTTCACCGCTGTTCTGGGAACGGGGAAGCTTGAAGGAAAATTCTTTTTCTAAAAACTTCATTTTAACTTTATATGGATAGGTGGGACCCGTTATCCTTTGATAACTGGAAAAAAATAAGGTAAGAAAAAGGGAAATAAATATAAGTAAAACTATTTTAACTTTTTTCATCTTCTTCTCCATATAAAATATTGTACATCATAAGATTAAATAAAACATTTCTTGTATAAACCTTTGTCTCTTCAAAGGGTATGGTGGAATAAAAAGAAGGAAGGTCTGCCATAATTGGATCTTTAAGCCAGAAACTCACTGCTTCCTCTCCAGCATTGTATGCAGAGATTACATAGACCCATTCTCCAAATCTTTCCTTTAATTCTTTAAGATATTTTAAAGAAACCCTCATATTCTTTTCTTTTTCAAAGGGATTTTCCAGATCCTCTCCATAAAGTAAATAGTTTTGAGGAAGCACCTGCATAAGCCCCAATGCCCCTTCTGAGGAAATGGCTTCTTCTTCAAAAAGGGACTCCTGCCTCATAACTGCCCAGAAAAGATTGGAAGGAATTTTATATTCCTTACATAATTTCTTTACCTCTTCTCCATAAGCCCTGGGAAAGTATATCCTTAATACTTCTATGTTCCACTGCCCTATATCCTTTTTTAAGACATTTTCTGCTTCCGAATATATGGAATTTATGGCATTTTTATATTTTTTTTGAGAAAGATATAATTTGGATAAAAATACAGGGTCAAATTTTAAGGTATTTCTAAAGAAAAGCCCTTCTTTTACAAAACCTTTAAAGACAAGAAACTGGGGAAAATTAACTGGTTTAAAGTTTAAATTCAGGGGGGTTTCTGAAACCTGAAACTGAGGGTATTTTCCATTGAAAAAATAATTAAAAGGAGAATCCTGGGGCATAAAACTTAAATTTTCAATCCCCTCCAATCTATTTTTCCAGAATTTTATTTCATTATTTTCTTTCATTCTGCCAAGAAGTGCCTTTGCCTCATCCTTTTTCCCATAAAAATTGAGATGAATTGCCATATTTAAGGTAGCTTTGCTCTTCAAACCCATTTTTTTTATCAAATTCAAGTGTTTTTCTGCCTCTTCCAGCTTCCCATTTTTTAATTTTATCCTTAAAAGCAGATATTGTGCCTCGCTTAAAAGTTCCTTTTTAATATTTTCCAGGGTCAGAATTGCTTCCTTCTCCTTTCCAATATAAAGATATGCCCTTGCCTTTTGAAAAAGTGCCTTTTCATCCTTTAACCTTTCAAAATAATTTATGGATTTTTCATATTCTTTTTTTAAAAAATAAAACCTTCCCAAAAGGAAAATTTCCTTCTGCCCCAGTTCTTTTTCCCTTAAATGGTTGGAAATCAAGCCTTGAAAAAGTTCCAGATCTCTATATTTTAAGGATAAAGACAGGAGTTCCTTTAATACCCCCTCCGGGAGTTTTTCTCCTTCAGAGATTGCCCTTTTGGAAAGGATTAGTGCTACCCTTTTCCCCTCCTTTATTGCCTGATATAAAACTGCCCTTTTGTCCTTGTTTTTTTCAAATCTTTTAAGAAAAATCTTTTCCTCAATTTTCTTTCTAAACCTTAAAGAAAAACCTTTTTTTATCCTTTCATAATCATTTATGGCTTTTTCATTTTCATCTTCTATAAGTTTTTTATATGCATCTTCCAGCATTTCCTTTGGTGGATTTTTACTTTTAAGTTTTAAAAACCATCCATAGGAATCCTTTTCATCCAGACAAGCCATCTTATAAAGGGAAAAGATGCCTAAAGTATCATTTCTTGAAGAGTATTTTTTATAGATTTCCATTGCCTGAACCCTATCTTCTCCTTCTATGGTAAGGGCTTTATAAAGGGCTTCCCAGTCAGGCGGGAAAATATTCAAAAGGATTAAAAAAGCAAAAAACATAGAGATATTATACTAAAAACAATTAAAATTTAAATAAAATTCTCAAAATATGATAAAATTAAAGGATGGCAATTTTAAGACCACCACTTATATTGCTTCAGGCACTTTTGCGCTTTCCCAATGAATTTGTAGGAGAAAAATATTTAATTCAAGAGACAGGGCTTCCTGCAAGGGTGGTAAAAAAAATATTAAACAGGTTAAATTTAAATTACCTTCTGGTAACAGAACACAGGGAAGGAGAGGCATATTATCGTTTGAAGCTGGAAGGGATTTCTCCATCCCTTTTGAAACTTATAAGGGAGTTTATAACAGAGGAAGAAAATCTAATTGCCAATTATGAAAAACTGGAACTCAAACAGAGAATTTTAAAGCAACAACTGGAAGAAAAGGAAAAGGAAGAGTATAAGGCATCAGCAAGGTTTGTAACATATTTAAATTCTCTGGTTTTTCTGGAAGAGATATCCTCTATAATTTTAAGGAGCCAAACCTTCCCTCAGGTCTTTAAAGAGACCTTCAGGCGACTTTTTTCTGCTGTCAATTATGACATTGGAATAACTGCAATCCTTGAAGATAAACTTAACCTTTACATAATCCACAAAAGTTCTATCCCCAGAGAAACTATTGAGAAAGCCATAACCTTAACAAAAGAAATGATGGGGCTTACCCTTTCTCTCCCCTACCTTTTGCAGGACTACAATGTTATGGAAGAAATAGAGGAGATGGAATCAGCCCCTGCAGGAAAAATCCAGCACAGGATTGGAACCACTTTTCAAAAAGACCCAATGACCCCTGGCTATCTGGCACTTTTTAGAATCTCCGATGAACCCTTTCTGGCAGACGAAAAACAGGTTATGGATGTCCTATCCACTCAGATGGCTCTTGCCTGCCAAAACATAACAGCCCTTCAAAAAATCCAGCAACTTGCCATAACTGACGACCTTACAGGAATTTACAATAAAAGATATTTCAAACAGGCATTCTGGAAAGAATTTGAAAGAGCCCAGAGATATAATATACCCTTAAGCTTGATGATGATGGATCTGGACTTTTTCAAAAAGATAAATGATAAATACGGTCACCAATTGGGAGATGTGGTTCTTTCTGAATTTGCTGCCCTGGTGCTGGAAATGACCCGCTCCACTGACATCTTTGCAAGATATGGAGGAGAAGAGTTTTCCTTAATCCTTCCCCATACCCCCTTGAATGCCTCCATTGAAATTGCTGAAAGAATAAGGAGCAGGGTTGAGACCTATGCTTTCCCTGGTGAAGAATTCCCCATTCATTGTACTGTTTCCATAGGCCTTGCCATAAACAAAGATGAATACAAATCCCCGGAAGATTTGATTTCCACAGCCGATATGAACCTTTACAAGGCAAAGACCCTGGGGAGAAATATGGTCATCTTTTCATAAAATTTAATGGCTTTTAAAACTTTAAGCATCCTTATCCCTGTTTACAATGAAAAACATACCATTGAAGCAATCTTAAAAGAAGTGCTCACAGCTCCCCTTCCAGATAATCTTGAAAAGGAAATTATCCTCGTTGATGATGGCTCCACCGATGGAACCAGGGAAATTTTAAAAAAGCTGGAAGAAAAAAAAATTCCACAAATTAAAATTTTTTACAATGAAAAAAATATGGGAAAGGGAGCCACCATTTCCAGAGCATTAAGCTTATCCACAGGGGATATCTGTCTTATTCAAGATGCTGACCTGGAATATAATCCAAAGGAATATCCAAACCTTCTGATGCCAATTTTGTCTGGGGATGCAGATGTGGTTTATGGGTCCCGTTTTGTACCTTCTCAATATGCCAGGGTCTTATACTTCTGGCATTATTTAGGCAATAGATTTTTAACTTTCCTTTCCAACTGTTTTACCAATTTAAATTTAACTGATATGGAGACCTGTTATAAAGTTGCCATAGGTCCCCTTTTCAGATCCATACCCATAAGGTCAAAAAGATTTGGAATGGAGCCAGAGATAACTTCCAAATTTGCAAAGAGAAAGTTTAGAATTTATGAGGTCCCCATTTCTTACAAAGGAAGAACCTATCTGGAAGGGAAAAAAATAACCTGGTGGGATGGGATTAAAACTCTTTTCACCATAATCTCTTTCTGGTTTTTAAATGATAGTTTAAAAAGGGAATTTGCAAAAAGTAAAAGGGAATTCCTTGAAGAGACCCCAAAATATCAAATCTGGCTTCTAAAGAAAATCTTTCCTTATATTGGAGAGAGGGTCTTTGAATTTGAACCATCCCTGGGGAATAGATTATTTTTTCTTCTCCCAAAGGAAAAATATAGCGCTTTGACCTTTTATGAGGATTATTTTAAGGATTTGAATCTGCGTTTTGGCGAAAAAAAGGGGGTTTCTATTTTTTATGCAAAGGATATAGCCCGGATTTCAGAAATTTTAAAAGAAAATGGGAGTTATACCACCTTTCTTTCTCTGGGAAAAATAAATTTTAAAATTGAGGAGTTGGGTGACCTTCTTTCTGAGAAAATTGAAGAAGGTGGCAAGCTTATAATAAAAGGAAAGAACATTAATATAGAAAAAATTAAAAATTATGGCTTTATTTTAGAAAAAACCATAAGGTTTGACCCTCTGGGGAATACCCTTCTGGCTTTCCACAATCTTCTTTTAAAAGAAAAGGACCCCTGTATTTTTTTCAGGATGCTCTATGAGAGGTTTCTGGCAGTCCTAAAAATCTTTCAGATTATCCCTTCCCCTTTTTCAGAAAAGATTTATATATTTAAAAAGGGCAAAATTTGACTTTTTATTTGATTTTTTAAATAATAAAAAAAGCGCCTGTAGCTCAATGGATAGAGCATTGGCCTCCGGAGCCAAAGGTTGGGCGTTCAAATCGCCTCAGGCGCAATTTGCATAATTCCAAAATAGTTTAATTTTAAAAAAGGAAGAAAAAGGAAATCAACTTGGCTTATAAGTAAAGCAGGAATAATTTTAAAATTTTAAATGCTCAAGGTCCCAAGCGATATAGAAAATATAAATCCCTCTTATTTTCCTTTATAAAAAGGGCAGAAGCGAAGAAGAGCTGAAGGAAATTGGTTCTTTAACAGCAATTTTTTCTTCAATTAATCCCTTTTTGAAGAAGATGGAATTTAAAACCAAATCCTTCTATGTCTCCCTTTGAAAAAGGGAGATTTTTTGCAGGTATAGGGCAGCTGCAACGGGCTAGCGTAAAACTAGCCCATACTAACCGTTGCTCTGCTGCGCTACTGCTCTGCTTCTTTATACGTGCTAAACCCAAGCTAAAGCTTGCGGCTACCAATTTATTCAGATGGGCTGGATTAAACCAGCAGTTAAAGAATATTTTTTATTTATGTAATTAAAATTATTCTTGGAAATATCAATTTTTATTTACTATATCTTCAAATAAAAAAACATAGAGCCCACATTTACTTGCTCTAAACCATACTTCTGTAAACTTTTCTATCATAATCAGCTCTGGTTTTTACATCCACCAGGACCAGATACGCTTCCTCCATTTTTTCATAAATGGCTTCCATCTGAGGTTTTAAATCAGAAAAAGCAGGTTCTTTATCTGCTATATCTGGATGGTAAAACTGGCAAAGAGAAAGAAAAGCATAGTGGATTTCTTTCTGGGTTGCCTTCATAGGACATTCCAGGAGTTCATAATAATTTATTCTGGAAAGTTTGTTGTAGGTCTGCCTGATTTTTTCCCTTATCTTTTGAATATCCTCATCGGAAAGCTTGGCTTCTGGAAGTTTTGGTTTGAGCCATTTTATTTTTCTGTATTTCTTTTTTGGAGCACCTGTGGGGATAGTCCCTGTTGCCCTTTCCTGATACTTTCCCAGAAAACTATCCAGGGGCTCTACTTTTTCCTCTTCTGAACTTAATATCAGCCCTGACACCTTGCAGGCATACAAAAATTTTAATGTCTCTTCTTCTTTACCTTTGCTTAAATTTAAAATATCTTCAACTTTATTTACTCCATCACACTTGCTCAATAAAAAAATCTGATCGGGACTGAAGGGCATTTCTTTTGAAAGGATAGATATATTTGGAGAAGTCCTTAAAACTGCATGGAGGGGAAGGCGCACTTGGGCAAATTGATAGGATACATAATTCATAACCCCTTTAAAAAAGATAGAATGCATAGAAATATGGGTAATTATATCCTGAGGGATTGGGGATTGTTTTGTGTTAAATCTAAAAAGCCCTGTAAACCAGCCCAGAGCTTCCAGAACTATGTTTTCCAGTAGTTGTTTTAAGGAATTTTCAAAATCTTCTTTGCTTACAAATCCCAGGTTTATAAGCTTTTGTCCAATCCTGGAGCCATGGGTTATATCTTTTAAAGCAATCTGCAATTTCTTGTCATCTATAAAACCTTTGCTCAAAAGAAACTGCCCTATTTTGTGGCTTACATTATTGCTCATAGCCCCGCATACTTCACCTTCCAGCACAAAAATCCTCCTCTGTTCTCTTTCCTTCTGCAGGTCCAGGATCCCTGTTGCCTTATTGTAATAAAAATTCTCAAGGATTTCTAAAACTGAAACATCATCTAATTTCCCCACATAGGTCTTTTCAATCATAAAAATATTCTATAAA
>JBBFMJ010000081.1:0-7343 GCA_037478515.1 Thermoanaerobaculia bacterium | reverse complement strand
CTGGCAGATATTGCTTAAATTGAACTAGAAAAAAATAGAAAATAAGATTAAAGTAATTCTATTTTCATGTAGATAGAAACATTATTATTGATAAGAAAAAACAAGAAATAGATATTTTGTGTAATACGCTGATAAAAAATTAAATAATAAGTGAGAAAAATGCTAAAATTACTTTTTATTAAATTTGATTAAGGAGAGCTTATGAGAAATTTTTTTGTTTTTTTGTTTTTTCCAATTTTCTTGTTTTCTCAAGAAAAAATTACTACTACTTCTGCTGATCAAAAAGAGATTTATCTTACAGTTTACAACTCCAACAGAGCCCTTATTACGGAAGAGAGGGAAGTGGATTTTCCCTTCTCAGGGAAATGTTTTTTAAATTATGTGGATGTCCCTTCCACAATTATGTCCCAGACCCTATCCTTTAATGTAAAGTCAGGAAAGCCCTTAAATCTACTTGAACAGAACTATGAATATGACCTCCTTTCTCCTCAAAAACTCTTGGAAAAATATTTGGGAAAGGAAGTTATCCTGGTTCAAAATGTTATGGAAAACAATACCACAGTCCTGAAAAAGACAAAGGCAAAACTCCTTTCCACAAACAATGGAACTGTCTGGGAAGCAGAAGGAAAAATCCTCTCAAATCCCACCTATTCCTATCTGGAATTTCCAACTGTTCCAGAAAACCTTTATGCAAAACCAACCCTGGTGATTTCCCTGGAAGGGGAGAAAGGAAAGAGATTGATTGAAACCTCCTATCTTGCAACTGGTTTAAACTGGATTTGTGATTATGTTTTAAGTTTAAATGAAAAGGGAAATATAGGAAATCTTACAGGCTGGGTTACCCTTACAAATAATTCAGGAAAGACCTACAAGGATGCCAGTTTGAAACTTATTGCAGGGGATATAAAAACCCTTGAAAGAAAAGATGTGGGAAGATACTATGAAGAAGCAGTGGTGCTGAAAGCCCAGGCACCTTCCTTTGAAGAAAAAGCATTTTTTGAATACCACCTTTACACCATGACAAGAAAAACCACCATAAAAGATAATCAACAAAAACAGATAGAACTTCTGGAAGGGAAGAACATTCCCATTGAAAGAGAATATTTGCTGACTGGTGAGAAGTGGTATTATACCCAGAGATATGCTGATGGACAGACACAAAAAATTGAGGTTTTACTGAAATTTAAAAATGAAGAAAAAAATAATTTAGGGATTCCCCTTCCAAAAGGCACAGTCAGGGTATATCAAAGGGATACAGATGGCTCAAGTCAATTTATTGGAGAGGACTTAATTGACCATACTCCAAAGGATGAAATGATAAAACTTTCTGTGGGGAAGGCCTTTGATGTAGTGGCAGAGAGAAAACAAAAAGATTTTAAAAGCATATCCAATTGTGTTTATGAAATGGAATATGAAATAGTTTTAAGAAATCACAAAGAAGAAGATATAAATGTAAAAGTTATAGAACCCATAGGAGGCGACTGGACAATTCTTTCCAGTTCACACCCCTATGAAAAGGATCAGGCATTTCAGGTCATTTTTAATGTGAAGGTCTCAAAAGATGGTGAAAGTAAGTTGGTTTATAGAGTCAGGGTAAAGTACTGCTAACTTTTAATATAATTTTTCGTATTATTTTTATAAGATAAAGGAGGTCTTATGCTAAAGAAATTATTTTTTCTTTTAATTTTATTTTCTGTCTATGTTTTTCCCTTTGAAGTTAAGGAAATTGAAAAAAATGTAACTGAATTTACTCTTTCCAATGGTTTGAAGGTTATCATCTATGAAAATCATCTTGCTCCTGTCTTTTCTGCTTTGACCTATGCCAATGTGGGTTCTGTAAATGAAAAAGTTGGAATTACAGGACTTGCCCATATCTTTGAGCATATGGCGTTTAAAGGGACTTCCACCATTGGAACCAAGGACTGGGAAAAGGAAAAAGAGGCAATTGAAAGGGAAGAGAAGGCATTTTTAGCTTTAAGGGATGAAAAGGCAAAGGGAGCTCTTGCAGATCCTGAAAAGTTAAAAAAACTTGAAGAAGAATTTGAAAAGGCAAAACAGGAAGCAAAATCCTATGTAAAGCCCAATGAATTTGCTGAAATCGTAGAAAAGGAAGGTTGTTCAGGCCTCAATGCTTCCACTTCCTTTGACCAGACACAGTATTATTATTCCTTTCCTTCAAACAAACTGGAGCTCTGGGCATATATGGAATCAGAAAGGTTTATGGACCCAGTCCTGAGGGAATTTTACACGGAAAAAAATGGAGTAATTGCAGAAGAAAGGAGAATGGGAATAGAAAGCCAGCCAGTGGGCCGTCTCTTTGAAGAATTTTTAGGTCTTTGCTACAGGGCACACCCTTATAATGCCTTTGTAATTGGTCATATGTCTGATATCTTAAACATTACCAGAGAAGATGCTATGAATTTTTATAAAACCTATTACACTCCCAATAATATGATACTGGTTCTGGCAGGGGATGTATATCCTGATAAGGCAAAGCCCATAATTGAAAAATACTTTGGAAGATTAAAGCCAGGTCCCACACCTCCACCTGTTTATACAGAAGAACCAAAACAGCTTGGTGAAAGAAGGGTAACCATTAAAGATCCTTCCCAGCCATTCGTAATAATTGGTTTTCACAAAGGAGACTTCAACCATCCCGATGAACCGGTCTTTGAAGCAATTACAGATATTTTAGGAGAAGGCAGGACTTCCCGCCTTTATAAGCGACTGGTAAGGGATGAAAAACTTGCCCTGGATGCTGGTGCTTTCACAGGCCTTCCAGGCCAGAAATTTCCAGGACTTTTTATATTCTATGCAGTTCCAATGCAGGGAAAGACCAATGAGGAAAATGAAAAGGCAATCCTGGAAGAAATTGAAAAACTGAAAAATGAACCTGTCACTGATGAAGAACTAAAAAGAGTTAAAATAAGGGCAAAAGGAAATTTTATAAGGGGACTTCAATCAAATATGGGAATAGCAGCCCAGCTTGCTCAGTTCCAAGCCATAACAGGCAGCTGGAAAAATCTTTTAAAGGAAATAGAAAAAATTGAAAAGGTTAGCAAAGAGGATATTATGAGAGTTGCAAAGGAATATTTTATAGAAGAAAATAGAACCGTTGCCACCATTGAACACAAAGGAGGTGAAAAATGAAAAAAATTATTTTAAGTTTATTTTTAATTCTTTTTTCAATAACTATTTTTTCTCAGGAAAAGAGGCCCTTTGAAAATTTTGTCTATCCTAAACTTGAAAGTATAAAAATTCCTCCGGTTACAAAGATTACCCTTCCCAATGGTTTAAAGGTAATGCTTGTGGAAGACCATAAACTTCCTCTGGTGAAAGGAAATATGATTTTCAAAGCAGGTTCTGTCTTTGACCCACCTGAAAAGGCTGGACTTTCATCCATTTTCTTTGAGGTCTGGCGACTTGGTGGCACAAAGACAAAGACAGGAGATGAAATTGATGAATTCTTGGAATCCCGCTCTGCTTATATAGAGGCATATGGAGGAGAAGAAAGTGGATACCTTACCTTCAATTGTCTTACGGAAAACTTTCAGGAGGTTTTTCCTCTCTTTATGGAAATTTTAACTTCTCCTGCCTTCAGAGAAGATAAACTGGAACTTTCAAAAGCCCAGGCAAAATCAAATATTTCCAGGAGAAATGATGAACCCCAGTCCATAGTTTTCAGAGAATTTTCCAGGATTTTTTATGGAAAGGACCACCCCTATGCCAGGATACAGGAGTATGACACAGTGGATGCCATTTCCCAGAAGGACCTCTTTGATTTTCATCAAAGGTATGTTTTCCCTGAAAATGCAATCCTTGCCCTATGGGGAGATATAAAGGTAAAGGAAATTGAAGGTTTGCTTAAAAAATATTTCAAGGACTGGAAATCAAAGGGACAAAAAGTGCCTGAATTTCCAAAACTTCCTGAAAAAATAACCCCGGGAGTTTATTTTTCAGATAAGGAAGATATAAATCAGGGATATATTGTAATGGGGCATTATGGAATTCAAATGAATAACCCTGATTATTTCCCTCTCCTTATTGCAAATAGAATTTTTGGGCATGGATTTTCCTCTCGTTTATTTCAAAGCATTAGAACTGATAAGGGCTTGACTTATGGGATTTATGGTGGAGTGGATGCTGATTATAGCCACAAGGGGCAGGCTACCATTTATACCTTTACAAAATCAGAAACGGTTGTGGATGCCATAAAAGCAATAATTGAAGAGGTCAAATTACTCAAGGCAGAAGGGGTAAAGGAAGAAGAACTTGAAAGGGAAAGGAAAAGTTATTTAAATGAATTTGTCTTTAATTTTGATACTATTGATAAGATAATTCGCCGACTTCAAACATACGAATTTTATGGATACCCTGAGGACTTTATTTTAAAGACAAAAGAAAATGTAGAAAAATTAAAGAAAGAGGATCTGGATAGGGTTGTGAAAAAATACTGGATGCCCGAGGAATTTATTGTTTATATTGTGGGAAATCAAAAAGGAATTGGAGAAAGATTAAAAGAGCTGGGAGAGATAAAGTACTGGGATATAACCATTCCAAAGCCGAAGGGAGAAAAAGCACCAGAGGCAACAGAAGAGACCTTAAGCAAGGGTTTTGAAATATTGAAAAAGGCATACCTTCAAGCAGGGGGAGAAAAAATTGATGAACTGAAAATAATAAAGCTGGAAGGAAAACTTACCACTTCAGTGCCTCAGGGGAATTTTACCATGGATTTTACTTCAGTAAACTATTTCCCTGATAAATTTAGAATGGATTTAAAAACCCCCATGGGTTTGATGGTTCAGGTATTAAATGGAGATATTGCCTGGATGAAAATGGGTGATAGTTATCAGGACCTGCCTTCTTCAAAAATAAAAGAAGACCTCCAGAGGGGTTATTTTTACATCTTAAAACAATATAAAGAAAAAAAGGCGGACTTTCAATACTTAAAAGAAGAAAATGGTATTGATATTTTACTGGTTAAGGGTTTGGGTGAGGACTTTGAAGTTGGAATAGATAAAGAAGGAAAATTAAATTTTTTAAGGTACACAGGTCCAACCCAGGCCGGCTTTGGAAAAATTGAAGAAAAATTTTCTGACTTTAAAGATATAGAGGGTATAAAATATCCCTTCAGGGTAGAAGCAGTGGTGGATGGAAAACTTTTCCAGACCATTGAAATATCCAGTGCCTCTCTCCTCAAAGAGATAGATTTAAAAATTTTTGAAAAACAATGAAAAAGATAAAAGAAATTCAGGAAAAGTTAAAAAGAGAAGGGCTTTCTGGATGGCTTTTTTATGATTTCCATAAAAGAAATCCCCTTCCCTACTCCATTTTGAAAATTCCCACTGATTTGATGTTTACAAGGAGATGGTTTTACTTTGTCCCTTTTGAAGGGGTTCCGGTAAAAATTGTCCATCCAGTGGAAAAAAATAAATTAGATTTATTAGAAGGTGAAAAAATTGTATATTTTGGCTGGAAGAACCTGCAGGAAATTTTAAAAAAAGTCCTTCCAAAAAAGGGAAAGGTTGCAATGGATTATTCTCCAAACTGCAATGTCCCTTATGTGTCCTATGTGGATGCTGGAACCTTTGAACTCCTTAAGTCCATTGGCTTGAAAATTGTCTCTTCCCAGAATTTAATCCAGTACTTTGAAGCCAGGATTTCAAAGAAAGGTTATGCGTTCCATAAACAGGCCCAGAGGAAAATTGATAAAATTTTAAAAGAGACCTTTAATTTAATAAAACAAAACTTAGGGAAAATAAAGGAATTTGAAGCACAGAAATTTATACTGAAAAGATTTGAAGAGGAAAATTTAACCTGCGAAGGTGACCCGCCAATTGTAGGTGTTCTGGACCATCCAGCAGATCCACACTTTTCCCCCACAGAAGAAAACAGTTATGTAATTGAAAAAGATCAAACCCTTTTAATTGATTTATGGGCTAAGGTTAAGGATGAGGAAGGAATATACTATGATATAACCTGGTGTGGCTTTACTGGAAAAAATCCTCCTGAAAAATACATAGAAATATTTAATATTGTTTTGAAGGCAAGGGACAGTGCCATTGAATTTATAAAAAAGAGATTCAAAGAAGGCAAAAAGGTATATGGATATGAAGTGGATGATGTCTCAAGGAAGGTTGTGGAAAAGGCGGGCTACGGCAAATATTTTGTGCACAGAACAGGCCATTCCATTGGAAAAAATGTACATGGAAATGGAGTAAACATAGATAATTTAGAGACAAAGGATGAAAGGGTATTGGAGAAAGGGCTTTTATTTTCTATTGAACCAGGGATATATCTTGAAGGGGAGATGGCAGTGAGAACCGAAGTGGATGTTTTTATAAATTATGAAGGTGAAGTTGAAATAACAGGAAAAGTTCAAAACAGGTTAGTTTTATTATAAAATTAAATAAGGTTTTGCCTTTTTTCCTGAAAATCTTTTTATAAAGTGGAATTGTGTTAAAATTAAAAGAAAAATGCAGAATATTTTTAAATTTTTTTTAATCCTTTTAAGTTGTTCTATTGCAAAAAGGGAAAGAATTCCTTTCTGGGAAGAAAATTCCTATGGCGAATTTGAAATTGATTATTTTATTGGAAGCAATACAGGCAAAGCAAAGGGTTTTGTATATTTTAAGGAAAATTCCTTCACCTTTAAAGTTTTAGGACCTTTAAATTTTAATCTATTAAACATTAAAATGTCTGAAGGTGAAATTGAAATAGTATATAAAGATGAGGTTTTTACTGAAAAGGCCTGCCCTGAACTGGATATTAATAAATTAATTTCTTTTTTTAATGGAAAAAGGGATACTTTTCCTAAATTTTTTTCCTGCTACGGCTGGAACCTGGAGTATGATGGGGAAGGGGGGAGCTTAAGAGGGACAAAGGGTGGGGAAATGTTTTTCTTTTACACCACCACCGATAGCCCTTTTCAAAAATTTTCTTTAGAGTACTTTAAAGAGGACCTTACAATTGATGGAAAACTCAAAGGAATTTACCGTTTCCCTTAAATCTTTTTGTAAAATAAACCTTTTTTTAAAGGTAATTTCTAAAAGAAAGGATGGTTTCCATAATATATTTTCCTATTTAATGCCCATTTCTCTATATGATGAGATTTATTTTGAAAAAATTGAAGAAGATAGGTTTGAAATTGAAACAATAGGGGCAGATATAAAAAAAGAAGAAAATCTTGTATACAGAGCAGGATTGGTTTTAAAAGAATATTCAAAAAATAAAAAGGGCGTGAAAATAAAAATAATAAAAAATGTCCCCTTAGGAAGTGGTTTGGGAGGGGGGAGTTCTAATTGTGCCCTTACCTTAAATTTTTTAAATAAATACTGGGAGTG
>JBBFMJ010000080.1:0-7449 GCA_037478515.1 Thermoanaerobaculia bacterium | reverse complement strand
CTCCTCATTCCAGTGGAAAGGGGTATCCAGATTACATCATCCATATCCTGCCCCATAGGATTTGTGCCCTTTTCCTGAAAAACCCCTTTTACTTTAAATGGAATCCTGTTTATCGTAATCCTTTTATCTATGGGGTTCTCCTCAAAAAAGAGATTTTTTACCACGGTTTTTCCCAGGATACAAACCCTGTTTTTTTTTTTTTCATCCATAGAATCAATGGGTTCCCCTTCTTTTAAAAACCATTCAAAGGTGACAGGAAAATCAGGATCTGCGGAAAAAATGTTTGTATCCACCACCTGATTTTCGTACTTTACCTGCACTCCATCCCTTCTTATTACTCCAGAAAAGATTGCTTTTTCCCCTAAATTATTCCTCAAATACTCCAGATCCTTTAAATTCAATGCAATTTCCCTTCCGGCTCTACCTGAAGCAGTCATCAACCTTCCCCCACCAGAAAAGATTATTCCACTTCTGGGACCAAAAAAATTCATAACCTCAGAGATCCTGTTTTCCACACCCTTGGATAAACCCATAACCCCTGAAAAGAGCATAATCCCAATTGAAGTTCCAAGCATCATCAGAACCGTTTTTGACTTTTGATTAAGGAGTGCCTTTATGGAGTGGGCAAGTATTCTAAGAAATTTTGAACTTTTCATTTTAATTTTTCATCACTGAAAACTTTTCCATCCTTCAATGTTATTAGCCTGTGGGCAATGGAAGCTACATCCCTTTCGTGGGTTACCACAACTATGGTTTTTCCTCTCCTGTTGATTTCCTTAAAAATCTCCAGGATTTCTTCACTGGATTTGGAGTCCAGATTTCCCGTGGGCTCATCTGCCAGAAGAAGGTCTGGTTCATTTATAAGGGCTCTGGCAATGGCAACTCTCTGTTGCTGGCCTCCTGATAGGGCATTGGGTTTATAATGAATTCTATCGGAAAGCCCTACCATATTTAGAAGTTCTATGGCTCTCTTTTTTGCATCCTTTGGATAGGGATCTGCATAAAGGAGGGGAAGCATAACATTTTCCAGAACAGAAACCCTGTTTAGTAGATTAAATAATTGAAAGACAAAACCTAAAGATTTATTTCGCAGGACAGATAGTTCATCATCATTTAAAGTGGTGAGGTCCTTTCCCTTAAAATAATATTTTCCCCCTGTGGGTTTATCAAGGGTTCCAATGATGTTAAGCAAAGTGGTTTTTCCAGTTCCAGAGGGTGCCATTATACCCACAAATTCCCCTTCTTCTATTTTAATATTTATATCGTGCAAAACAGGGGTTTCTCTACCTTCTGTAAAATATGTCTTGCTAATGTTTATAAGTTCTATCACAAACCCTGCTCCGACTGTCTCTGCGCCTGTACCAGTACAAGGTCGCCCTGGGATAATCCACTCCTTACCTCCACCATATCCCCTGATTCCCTTCCAGTGGTTATCTGCCTCTTTATTATTTTTTCCCCTTCCTTAAGCATTACAAAGGAATTTCCATTTTCCTTTTTTATTGCTTTGGAAGGGATTGCCAGGACATCCTGAAGTTCTTCTAAGTGGATTGTCACAGAAGCAGTCATCTGAGGCCTTAAAATTTCTTCAAAGTTTTTTTCAATCCTTAAAATAACTGCATAATAAACCACATTGTCCCTTATTTCTGCATCGGGATAGATTGCTTCCACTTCTGCCTTGAAGACCTTTTCAGGATAAGCATCCACGGTAAAGGATGCCTTTTGCCCTACTTTTATTTTTCCAATGTCCACCTCATCCACATAGGCATCCACTTCCAGTTCATCTAAATTTAAAATTGTAACAAAAGTAGGAGCTGAAAAGGAGGCAGCCACCGTTTCTCCTTCCTGAGTTGAAACTGTCCCAATTATTCCAGAGATAGGAGCAGTTACGGTAGCATAGGAGAGTTGGACCTTTGAATATTCCAGTTGTGAGGTGGCACTTTCCAGTTGTGCCTGGGCCAGATCCAAACTCTTTTTTGCCAGGTCCAGTTCATCAATGGTGGCAATTCCTTCGCTGTATAATTTTTTAAGGCGCTCATAGTTTGCCTTTGCCCATTCCAGATTTGCCTCTGCTTCCTTTTTTGCTGCTTCATTTCTTTTTACATTTGCCATAAGATCTTTATGCTCCACAATTGCCAGGGTCTGTCCCTTCTGGACCCTGTCTCCCACTTTTACATATAATTTTTCCAGTTTCCCTGAAATTCTGGGTCCTACCTTTACATAAGCCCCTACCCTGGGAACAACAGTTCCCGTGGCAATTACTTCAGCAGGAAGATTTACCCTTTTCACTGGAATCCAGTTTCCAGGCATTTTTTTATCTCTTCCCTTGGAACAACCAAAAAGGACTAAAATAATCCCTGATAAAGTTAAAAACTTTCTAAGCATAATTCCTCCAAAATTTATCTATTTAATACGATTTGATCCTTTTAAAGTTTACAATTTATTAAAGGATTCAGATTTAAACAATGATCCGTGGAATGTGTGGGGAAATCCTGGAAAGGATTTCGTAATTTATTGTTTGTGCTGCTTCAGCCAAGGTATCTGCTGTGACCCTTTCTTCTCCTTCTTCTCCTATAAGCACAGCAATATCCCCAACTTTAACATTTTCAATATCTGTTACATCTACCATTGTAAGATTCATACAAACCCTTCCCACCACCTGAGCTCTCTGCCCTTTTATTAAAACAATCCCTTTATTTGAAAGTTTTCTATCATAGCCATCATAATATCCTACTGGAAGGACTGCAATTTTGGCTTTTCTGGTAGTTTTATAGGTACATCCATATCCAATATATTCTCCCTTTTTTACATTTTTTACTTCTGTTACAAAAGTTTTCCAGCTTAAAACGGGTTTTAAGGTGGGACCATCTTCACCATATTTATATTGCCAGGAAAGTTTTGTCTCTCTGGAGGGCCAGTATCCATATAAACTTATTCCTGCCCTTGCCAGGGTGAAGTGGGTTTCTGGGAAAAGAAGAATGGCTGCTGAACAAGCAGTATGATAAAAAGGTATAGGTCCTGTTAAATTTTCCACAATTTTTTTAATTTCTAAGTATTTTTTAAGTTGTTTTTTTGCATAAGAATGGTCTAATGTATCTTCAATATTTGCAAAGTGGGTTGAAAGCCCCACAAGAGGAAGCCCATAATTTTTTATCTTTTTTACTGCTTTTTCCACTTCTTCCTCTGGAAAACCCTGCCTGTGGGTTCCTGTTTCCACTTTTAGATGAAGAGGAAAAGAAAAACCATTTTTATGCAAATTCTCAATTAAACTAAGGGTAGAACAAGTGAGGTGAACCTTTGCAGGGTTTAGCATGGGAAACTGAAATTCAAAGACAGGACCTAAAATTAAAATCTGGTTATCAATGCCCGATTTGAGCAGGGTAAAGGCCTCCTGAGCAGAATGGACCCCAAAAAAATCCACACTATCCTTTATTAAATGAGCAATTTTAAGGAGTCCGTGCCCATAACCATTGGCTTTTATAACTGCAAGAAAATTTACTCCACTGCCTAAAAGTTTTCTTAAAACCTGCACATTGCTCAAAAGGTTTTCTTTTGATATTTCACACCAGGTCAGGGAGTTTAACCTAATAGATTCAAGGCTTGGCCTATTCGTCTGAAACCCTCCTTTATCTTTGTCTGGGGAAGGGCAAAGGAAATCCTCAAGTGGTCTTCAATTCCAAAGGAAATGGATGGAACCACATAGGTCAAACCTTCCCTTAAAAGATACCCAGCCATAGCAACACAATCCTTTATAGAACCCTTATGGCTGAATTTTTTTATGGAAGGCAGGATGTAAAAAGTAGCTTCGGGATTATTGCATTCCACTTCCAGCGTGGAACAGCAAAGCTCAATAGCCAAGGATTTCCTTTTGGCAAACTCTTCCTTCAATTTTTGATAAAACCTTGGAGGAAAGGAAAGGGCTTCTATGGCTGCCATCTGACAAAAGGTTGGAGGACCTGTGGAAGTGGAGGACTGAATGGAAACCATCGTGTCAATCACTTTTTGGGAACCAATGCTGTAACCAATTCTCCAACCGGACATAGAGTAGGTCTTGGAAAAGGAGCCAGCCAGGATTAGGTTTTCCTTAAAATTTTGAAAGAATTTTGAAGAACTAAAAAACTTATTTGGAGGGTAAACATATGCCTGAAAGGACTCATCTACTATAATAAAAGCATTCTTTTCCTTGCATAAATTTACCATCTCTTCCAGATCCTTTTCCTTTATCACATTTCCCGAGGGATTTATGGGGGAAGAAATAAGGAGTGCCTTTGTATTTTTTGTCCAGTTTTTGTAAATACTTTTTAAATTTATATAAAAATTATCTTCGGGGGGGATAAAAATTGGTTTTGCTCCTGCAAGGCGAACCATTTCAGGGTAAGAAGACCAGTAAGGCACAGGGATTAAAACATCATCTTCCAAGTCAATTATAGAAAGAAGGGCAAGCCATAGTGCCTGAGAAGCACCGCTGGTTATGATTATTTCCTCTGGGGAAAGCTGAACCTGCTCATATTTTTCATAATATCTTATAAGGGCTTCTTTAAGTTCCAGAATACCACCAGGGGGGGCGTAATTTGTAAAACCCTCCTCAATTGCCCTTTTCAGTGCCCTGATTATGGGCTGGGGAGTTGCAAAATCTGGTTCTTCTGTTCCCATATTAATAATATCAAGACCCCTTTCTATAAGGGTATTTGCTTCTCTCTGGAGTTGCCAGTTTGAAAAGGAACTTATGGAAGTTGCTTTTTTTGATATGGACATCATAATTTTAAAATATCACATTTTTTAAAAAAATCAAATAAAATTGGGGTTAGGGTCTCCATCTTTGACAGGGGTATACATAAATCCAAAAAAAATTTATTTGGCTCTAAAGATTTTAAAAAAGTATCATTATGAAAAATTTGAATAATAAGGGTCCTCTTCTTTTAAAGGAGTAAAATTTCTGTTATAATATAACTATGATTGGCTCTATTGCACTAAAGCCCCTGCCCTTTGTTTTAAAAGAAATCCATCAGGAGCTTGCTTCTGGAGAACTAGTTATAAAAAACAGGGATGAGCACAGGCAAATCTACTTTTCCAATGGAAACATTGCCCATATATCTTCTTCCCATTCCTCAGACCGTTTAGGTCTTTACCTGCTGAAAGAAAATTTAATAGATGAGATAAAGCTGAAAGAAGCCCTGAATTTATACAGAGAAGGAACCCTTTTTGGGGAATTTCTTGTCTCCCTAAATTTAATTACCCCTGAAAATCTTGCTGAAAGTTTAAAGTCCTATCAGGCATATCTTCTTTCAAAGATACTTTTCTGGGAGGATGGGGCTTTTATTTTTATGGAAAAGCAATTTCCCCAGGACAAGCGGTTTCTGGATATAAATTTTGCAAATTTAATTATAAAAAGTTCTCGATTTTTAGAGGATGAGGTAAAACTGAGAAAATTTTTTGGAGAGGAGAGGCATTTTATCTGTTTTTCTTCCAATCCAGTAAGTTTGCTACAAAATTTAAGTTTAAACTCTGAAGAATATTTTGTATTGAGCAGAATTGAAGGGATAATCTCCTTACAGGAACTGATTAGCATAAGTTCTGTCCCCCGCCTTAAAGTACTTCAAACGGTCTTTTCCCTCTACATTTCAGGGGTACTGGATTTGCTAAAAAGAGAAGAGGCAATGGAAAGACAGCTGGACTTTAAGCATATATCAAAGGGAATCTTAAATGTGGTTATTGAGACACAAAAGGAGCTTGAAAATAAGATTCCAGAAAATATAAAGGCAAAAAGAGATTTTATCCTAAACCTAAAAGAAAGAGCAAAGGAGGGGGATTTTTATAAAATTTTTAATATCTCTCCAGGGGCTACCATCCAGGACATTTATCAGAGATATCTTGAATATATAAAAATAATCCACCCTGATAACAGTTTTGAACCAGCACTTAAGGATTTAAGAGAGGATATGATAGAACTCACCCAGCTTCTCTCCAAGGGCTATCAGATTTTATGCAATCCCCAGTCCAAGTCCACTTATGATGGAATTTATAAAAAGTCAGATTTAAGCAGTAAAGAGATAATAGAGAGAAAAATGGTTCAAATGGAAATTGCCAGGAAAAACTTTGAAAAGGCAAAGGAGTATCTGGACAGGGAGGACTATCATTCTGCTTTAAAATTGCTGGAAGAAGCCCACAGGTTTGACCCTGAAAATTCAGAAATTTTACTGGCTCTGGTAAATATTGAAGTAAAGAATCCAAACTGGATAAAAAGGGCTTCCGACAGGCTTTTGGAGTATTTAAAGGATAGGCCAGAGTTTGAAGATGGATGGCTTACCCTTGCAACCCTTTATCTTTCCAGGGGAATGGTGCATAAGGCAAAGATGTGCCTGGAGAAGGTAATGCAGATGAATGAAAATAATGAAAAGGCAAAGAGTTTGCTTCAGGAACTTCAAAAAAAGGAGACAAAAAAATGAAAAAGCTTTTCTTCCTTTCTTTTATACTTTTATCTATTTCAATTTTAAGCCAAGAACCAAGTTTTTATTTGAGATATGGAAAGTGGAAAAATAATCTTGGGAACACCACCCTTACTTTTTCAAATTTAGTGGAACTGGGGAAGGATATGGGACTGGAAGATAAAAGTTCCAACACCTGGGGTTTTCTTTATCGCGGATTAAAACACAGGTTTTCCTTTGAACTTTTTTCTTCCACTTTAAAAGAAAATATTGTGCTGGACAAGGATATAGAATTTGGAGGGACTACTTTTAATAAAGGGCAGGAAGTGGAGACCTATTTTAAGGTGGAAATAAAAGAGTTTGAATACTGGTATCCTGTCTTTTCAACTCCTCTTTTCAGAACAGGTATTATTTTAGGGGTGGATCAGATAAAGACAAAGAGTATGATAGAGGAGGTCTCTGTAAAAACTGATGAAACCTTTCCCTATATTGGTTTTGGAAACACCATAATATCGCCTCGTTCAAAGGTTTATATAGACATATTGCTTACAGCAACCCAGTATAAGGATATCACTTCTATGAATGGAAAAATTGAAACAGGCCTGGATATCACCTCCAGCATTGGCCTTTATATGGGCTTAAAAAAAGTAAAAATTGAAATTGAAGACAAAAGCTCTTATAATCTGGATTTTGATATGGCATCCTTTTATGTGGGGGCATACCTTCGCTTTTAAAAATCTAATATTTTTTCAAATTCTTCCATATCTGGTAATCCTGCAAGGCGGGGATTTTATTAAAGTTAAGGAGTTTGAAAAGACAAAAAATCATTATATTTTATATCTGGAAGAAGATGGAAAGATAAAAATTCCAGAGGAAAGGGTGGATGCAATTATAAATGATGAAATTGTAAGGGAAAAATTTGAAAATCCAGTTCCTCAACTTATGCTAAAGCCCTTCAAGGAATATCCTTTGATTGAAGTTCCCTATGGATCCTTACTGGCAAAACAGGCAAAAAAATATGACATAG
>JBBFMJ010000079.1:0-7537 GCA_037478515.1 Thermoanaerobaculia bacterium | reverse complement strand
GTAGATGGGAAAAATTTGGAAAGGAAAGATAAAAAATCAAGCTATCTTTACTATCTTTTGATATTTCCACCCCTTTTAAATATTACCCTTTATATACTAAAAAAGTTAAAGCAAAGGGGACTTTCTGAAAAGGAAAAATGGGAGAGGAAAGCAAGGAATTATTTGAAAAAGGCAAAGGAATTTCTGGATAAAAAAATGGAAGAAGATTTTGTGAAAAATCTGGAAAGGGCATTGAAGGTAACTGTTTCTGGAGATGAAGATTTAACAATGGAAGAGTTTAAGGAAAAAATAGCTCCCCTTTCAGAAGAAGAAAAGAGGGGGATTTTAAATTTTTTAAATAATCTTCAGGATTACAGATTCAATCCATTATTTAAAAATAAAAAAAGTTTAGAAGAAATTGAAAAAGAAGGCAGGATATGGTTTCAAAGATTAAGAAATTTATAATAATTTTAGTTTTTTCGGTTAATCTTTTTTCCAATGAAGAAGCCTTTAAAAAGGGTGTATATCTTTACAATGAAAAAAAATACGAGGAAGCATTAAATCAATGGCTCCTGCTGGAAAAGGATTATGAGGACTGGAGGATTTTTTACAATATAGGAAATGCCTATGCAAAACTGGGAAAATTTGGTTATGCCATGCTCTATTATGAAAGGGCATATAAATTAAATCCTTCAGAGCCAAGGATAGAAGGAAATATAAATTATTTGAAATATAAAATTAAAGATAAGATTGAAGAAGAGCAAAAATCTCCTTTAAGAAAAGTACTGGAAAAATTTTACAATAAATTAAATTATAAAAAAGTGCTGGTTGTTTTGGTATTTTCTTTTTTCCTTATAAATCTTATAATTTTCTTTTATCTGATTTTTCCTCAGGGTCTTCCAAAATTTATTTTAGTCCTGCTTTCCTTCTTTATAGGGCTTTTTTTGATTTCTTTAATATTTCTCTTTCATTTCTGGCACAAGGAAAACAGGGTTTTTTATGGAATAGTTTTGGAAGATACAGTGGAGGTAAAAAGTGCTCCCATGGAAGATTCCACCAATTTGTTTATAGTACATGAAGGACTTAAAGTGAGAGTTAACGAAGAGGTTGAAGGATGGATAAGGATTACCCTTCCAAATGGCATGTCTGGTTTTATAAAAAAAGAAAGCTTGGGTATAATTTAGTATTATTTTTCAGGAATCCACCAACAAGCAACACAGCAATCCATACAATAAACCATAAAAGGGCATCTATTGCAAATCCAAGTTCCATTACAATAAATACATACAATCATAGAACAAAATATTCTTTTACAATGGACACAAATTTGATAAGGGATTGGAATTGGCTCTGAAATTGAATAAATTTTACTAAAATCTAAAATATCAATAGGCAATAAATAAAAATTTATTGCAATAATTTTAGATACTAAATCAGGATAATCATTAATATTTTCAAGTTGGGGGAAATAGTCAAGGAAATATTGAAAAGCTTTAATTAAATCATAATCTGGCTCATCTGATAAAAGTTTTTGCAATTCCTCTAAACTTCCTTTGACTTCTCTTATTTTATTTGAATTTTTTTCAACTCTAAAGATCCAGTTTTTTCCTTTCCATAAAATTTTTACTTGCCCATCTGATTTATCATCACTTACCTCAATAAAAAATTGAAAAGGTATCTCTTCATCATCCTTTGGTGGTAAAATTTGGAATTTTACTCCCTTTTCATTAAAAGCAGGGAATTGCCAATGGACCTGTGAAGATATATCAGGCTCAACCCTTGTTCTGTTGACACAAGTTCCTTCAGCAGGGCAAACATAAGCTTTCATTTCCCCTTTTTCATCTTTAAATACAAGACAATCTTCCCCATTTATCTTTTCTACACTTTCTTTAAGAGAAAGGGGGAAAATTCTTACTGGATTACATTCATTACAATAAAATATTGCCGGAATAAATGATATTAATAAAAGAGATAAAAAGCATTTCATAACCCCACCTCCCTAATGCTTTATTATCCTATAGATAATGTAATGTAAAAACAAAAAAAAACAATTTTTCTTAAATCTTACCGTTACCAAATCTTATAATCTTCTTGTAAAAAATACAAATTCACAAAAATACGCCTTTGCCATAATTTTTTATTTTAAACCAAAAAATAAGTTTAATTTATTATTTATCTAATAATTTTTAAAAAAGGCAGGTTTTGATTTGAAGGAAAGATTTTTACTAAAGCAAATATTAGCTTTTTTAATTTAAGGACCCCATATTATTTCCTGACAATCAGATAAATAAACACAAACTTCCTTTACAATTTGGCCCTCATATCTTTTACATATCTCACATTCACAAGCTGGGCTTGAACATCTACAATGGGCCCTAAAAGTTAATTTTGAAATTATTCCACTTTTATAAAAGAGATTTGGATTTATTCCAGCAATTAACCAATTTTTCATAAAAATTGATGCCGCCTTTGCCATTTCCTCAGATCTTGATTTATTTTCTACAATTTTAAAAGCTATTTCTTGTAAATAAGGATAAACCCAATCATTTTCTAATAAATAATCTTGAAGAGCCCTTGTATTTTCATTTCCAATTACAAATTCATCACAGATTTTATCGGCAGGACATGCATATTCCTTTTCAAAATCTATCCTAAATTTGCCATTCCAGTTAAAATCCTTTGCTTTAAACATAACCTTTAAAATTTTATTTCCTTCATATACCATATGCAAATGCAATTTATCTTCAGGATTAGAAACATAATTCAGGTTTCTGTTTTCAAGTGTAAAAGAACTATTTTCAGCTGGTTCAGGATCTAAATATCCATCAATAATTTGAGGAAAGTTTAAAGTAAAAGTTGTTTTTTCAAGCCCACAAGTATAAATAAAACGAAAAATATTTTTTTCCCTATCATAATAAATATCAGTTTGACATCCTTCAGGAACGCATTGCCATATATTTGGGTAAATTCCTTCTTCTTTAAATCTTTTATTAATTTCCACAGTTTCTTTCCCTTCAATTATGATAGAATTATTTATTTGTGCAGAAATAATTGTTGAAACCAAAAAAATGCAAATGAACCTTAAAAAATCTTTCATCTTAAACCCCCTATAATTTTTTTATATACATAATGTGATGTAAAAAAAGAAAAGCAAATTTTTTTATTTTTTGTTACTAAATTTACTTAAGCCTTCATAAAATAATTATTCCATTTTTAGCAAAAAGAAAGAGAAGTTGAGAATTATTTTTATAGATGATAAAATATTTAAACTAAAATTTAGGAGGTATCAATGTCTCAAAAATTAAAGGAAAAAATTTTAAAAAACTTAGAAGAATTAAAAGAAAGCGGGCTTTATAAAAAGGAGAGGATAATTGAAACCCCTCAGGGTGCAGAAATTGAAGTGGAAGGGGTGGGGAAGGTTATAAATTTTTGTGCAAACAATTATTTAGGGCTATCAAGCCATCCAGAGGTTATAAAAGCAGCCCATGAAGCCCTTGAAAGATGGGGTTATGGTATGTCTTCTGTCCGTTTTATTTGTGGAACTCAAAAAATCCATAAAATACTTGAAGAAAAAGTGGCAAAATTTTTAGGGACAGAGGATACAATTTTATATGCTGCCTGTTTTGATGCAAATGGTGGCGTTTTTGAACCCTTTACCGATGAAACAGCAGCAATAATTACTGATGCTTTAAACCATGCATCAATTATAGATGGGATTCGGCTTACAAAGGCAAAGAGGTTTATTTATAATCACAATGATTTAGAAGATTTGGAAGCAAAGTTAAAAGATGCAAAGGATTTTGCAGTTAAAATAATTGCAACAGATGGAGTATTTTCAATGGATGGGGATTATGCCCAACTGGAAAAACTGGTAGAAATAAAAGAAAAATATGATGCAATACTTATGGTAGATGATTCCCATGCCACTGGATTTGTTGGAAAAACTGGAAGAGGAACACCTGAAAAATTTAATGTAATGGGAAAAGTTGATTTGATTACAACAACCTTTGGAAAGGCATTGGGGGGTGCAATGGGGGGATGTGTAAGTGGGAGGAAAGAACTGATTGAATGGCTCAGGCAAAGGTCAAGACCCTATCTCTTTTCTAATTCTTTGAGCCCTGTTATTGCATATACCACTGCAAAAGTAATTGACCTTCTGTCTTCTACAACAGAACTGAGAGATAGACTTGAAAAAAATACAAAGCTTTTCAGGGAAGGGATGAAAAAAGCAGGATTTGATGTAAAGGAAGGAGACCATCCAATTGTCCCAATTATGCTTTATGATGAAAAAGTTGCAACAAAAATGGCAGATGAACTTTTAGGGGAAGGGATTTATGTAATTGGTTTTTCCTATCCGGTTGTTCCTAAGGGAAAGGCAAGGATAAGGGTCCAACTTTCAGCAGTGCATACAGAAGAACAAATAGAAAAGGCAATAAATGCTTTTACAAAAATTGGGAAAAAATTGGAAGTATTGAAGTAATTTACCAGCAGTTGTAATATTCTTTTGGGAACCTTTCTGGGTATTTTTTTGCCATTTCAATTATTATTGAATAATAAATGGCATAATCAATTACAAAGGGGGTTTGGACTTTAAACTTTTCCCATAAAACTTTTGCCCTATCCAGGTCTTTTAATATTAAACATTTAAACCAGTCAAAACAAGAAATGGAAAAACCATTTTCACTTATATATTTTTCATATTCCTTTAAATCAAAATCATTTTTTAAATATTTGTTTAAAAAATAAGCAAGGGCAAAGATATAATATTCCCTTTTTTTTGCATAGGGTTTTAAAATTTCCTCTGCCCTTTGAAAATCACCTTGAAGCATTAAATATAAAGCATTGGAACACTCAAAATAAAAATCCCACAGGGTATTTTTTAATATGGAAATATTTTCTAAATTATAAGTTTTATCTTTTGTAAATATATTTAAAATTGAAGAAAAAGCAATGAATTCATTTTTGTAAGCAGAATGTTCAGCCCCCAATGTAAAGAATGCCCATTCATTTATGGCATCTTTATAATTTTCCCTTAAAGCATAAAAAATTCCTTTTTGTATTTTAAAATATTGAATCTCTGGGAATTCCTTAAAGTTTTCCTCTGATATTTTCAAAGCTTCCATAAGATTACCCTTATAAAATTCCAGAATTGCTTTTAAATTTTTAAAAATTGAAAGGTGCCCTCTTAAATTTGCCTCTCTGGATTTGGATATACCTTCTTCAATGATTTTTTGGGCTTCACCGTAAAATCCTTTAAAGATAAATGTCTTTGCCTCATAATATGATGAAAGGAGCTTTAAAGTAAGCCCCTTGGTTCCTTTTTTCTGGCTTGAAAGAGTTCCATCTGGAAGGATTCTGACACTTTCCCCCATGTCAAGAATAATTTTTAAATCCTTTTGAACCTTTGACTTTGGGGGAAGAATATGGGCTTCCATAAGTCCATCTGAAAAAAAGTTGCAGTTAAAATCAACTAAGTTAACCACTTTTTCTTCCCCAAAGGAATCAATTAAAAATAAGATTCTCTGTCTTAAAAGGGGATTTTCTTCAGCAAAGACCGCAATTCCATCTTTCCATTTGAAAAAAGAGATTGGCTGCCCTGAATTTATCAGATTAAAAGTAAGCATATTTCTTTTAAAGTTGTATATCTTTAAGGAATAGGGATAATAAATGTGCTGAAAAGAAAACGGTATTAAATCTTTTGGTAAAAAATCAATTCTTTTTTCAATGCTAATTAGGTAATAACTTGAAAAGAGTGGAAATTCTTTTGATATATCAATTGTTTCCTGCCAGTTAAAATATAATGCTTTGCCTTTATAATTATAAAAATCCATTGAAAGATAATCTTTTAAGTTTTTTAAATTTTCAATCCTGTCTATAAATAATTCCTTTTTCCCATCCCCGTCTACATCAAAAAAAGAGTAGTCCACTGGCTCATTATAGGTTTTCTTCCATAATTTTTTTGTTTTATGATAAGCAGTAACTTCACTGCCCTTAATTGAAACACTTGTTATTTCTTTATGTTTTAAATTATTGTAGGAAATTAAAAATATTACTAAAAGGGCTAGTAAATTCATGGATAAAATTATGTGCTTTTTTTCCTTTGGAAGAATTGGAAGGGAAAGCCCTTCTATATATTTATTTATCTCTCTATCCTTCCACCTTTTTTCTGGATTTTTTATGAGTAGCCCATAAATCAATCTTTTTAATTTTTTTGATATTTTGTTTTTTATCTTTGGTGGTTCTACAAATTTATGGGCAGTTATTATCTCCCCTTCTGTTCCATCAAATGGAAGCTTTTTCGTGATTATTTCGTATAAGGTTATTCCCAGAGAATAATAATCATAGGCAGGGGTAAATTTCCTGTCAAAGGCCTCTGGTGGTATATAATGGGATGTGCCTATTATTTCCTTTGTACCTGTCAGTTGCTCCTCTTCATCTAAATATACAATCCCCAAATCCCCCAATATAAAACTTCCATCTTCTTTTATAAATATATTTGATGGCTTGATGTCCCTGTGTATTATTCCCTTTGAATGTATGTAATTTAATGCATCTGTTATTTGTCTTAAAAATTTCTTTATCTCTTCTTCATTAAAATTTCTTTCATTTATTGTCTTTGCAAGTGTTTTGCCTTTTATAAGTTCCATTGAAAAGAATAGGTATTTTTCATCTTCAAAGACCTCATAATATTTAAGTAAATTTTCATGGGAGAGCTCCCTTCCTTTTAAAACCTCCCTTCTTATTCTTTGTAATCTTTTAGCAGATAAATTTTTCTTTAAAAAGAACTTTAAAGCAACTTTTGTATTTAAGAGGTTATCCTCTGCTTCCCATACAACCCCCATCCCCCCTTCACCTAATTTCTGTAGCAATTTAAATCTATTTGATATTATATTGCCTTCTATTAAATCATCAGAGGTACTATCCCCTCCGCTGGAGCCAAGAATTTCCGTTTCGTCCATCCATTTATTTTATCATATTTTTAAAATGTCTGAAATTTAAAGGTTTTCTACTATAAAATTTTTCAGGAATTCAATGTGTCCCTTTGAAAGGTTTAAAGCATCAATGTAAGTTAAATCTTTTCCAGAAATTTTCCTGAAATATTCTCTGAAATAGATATTTATATCATAGAGGGTTTCAAGGCAATCCAGCGGAAAGGAAGGACTCATTATTGCAATTTTTTGAAAGTTTTTTCTGGATAGGTCTTTTAAAATTTCTAAAGTGGAGGGCTTGAGCCATCTCCCAAATCCAAACCTGCTTTGAAAGGAAGTTATGGTCTTTTCTTTTGAAAAATTTAAATCTTCTATTACCATTTCTGTGGTTTTAATACATTTTTCTTTATATTCAAAGGCCCCTTCCATTTTAACTGGCAAGCCGTGGTAAGAAAATACAATAAAATCAAAGGATGCTTTTTTTTCTTTAATTTTTTCTGAAACTGCCTTTATGTACTCTGGATGTTTGTAATATTCAGGAAAGATTAAACCCTCAAGATTTTCTTCTTTTATTATTTCGTTGAAATGATATTTTAAAATTTCTGTGGTGGCAGGAGAGCCCTGAGGAT
>JBBFMJ010000078.1:0-7607 GCA_037478515.1 Thermoanaerobaculia bacterium | reverse complement strand
GTTGGGGTTCATCTAGCTGGGCTTGGTAGGTCTTTATCCTGCCTTCTCTTGTCTTTATTGCTTCTTCTATCTTTCTATAATGTCCTTGCCATTTAGATTTTCCTTCCTTTATTTTTCTAAAGCTCTCATAAAGATAGTTCTTTTCATCCTTGCTTAAATTTATTTTTTTGAGCTCTTCCTCTATACTTTTCTGATAAATATCAAGGGTGTCTAGGTTTTTCTGGGCTTTGGCTTTCATTTCATAAAGGGTTTGTAATTCCAAGCTATCCTTTTCCATTTTTTGCCTTATCTTTTCCCTGACCTCTCCAGATTTTTCATATATGATACTATCGTAATAAAATAAAAGGTTAAAAATACTTTTTAAATTTTCTGCCTTTTGCTTTTTAAGGCAGGGATCTTTAATATTTTGATCCTCTATCTTTTTTTCCATCTCTTGAGCCCAGTTTGCTATGGAAGAAAGGGTTCCAAAATATGCCTCCTCTTCGTTGGCATTGGAAGTCAATCCAAAATAAGCACCCCACTGTCCGCTGTGTATGGATTCATGTATAATTGTGGAAGTAAGTTTTATAAGCCCAGAAAAATCTATATTTAAATCTTTATCATAGATCTCTAAAAGGTGATCCATACTAAGGGTTATTATCCCATTATAGTAAGAATCCTCCTCACCCCATATAATATTTCCTTTTTTATACATATTTTCAACAAACTCTGCTCTATTTTTATCTCCAATCCCATCCCTTAAAAATTTAACAACTTCTTCAAGGGCTTTTTTCTGATATTCTGGGGATAACTTTTTTTCTCTTTTTTGCCTCTGCTCCTTTACCTCTTCTAAATATTTAGCTCTGCTGTACTCCCTTTGAAAATCCTCGGATATTTTTTTTAATTTTTCTTCATAGCTTTTTATATTATCCCACCAGCTGGAATCTTGAGAAAGGGAAAAGAATGGAAAAATTAAAAAAAGCCAAAAAAAATTTTTCAATTTTTGCCTCCTTTCAATAGATATTCGGGGGGAGCTTTTTATTTGTCTCAAATACAATTCCAGAATAGGAAGAAAAACCCAATGCCCAGTTATGAAGCCCAAAAATAAACTGCCTTAAACTCTCCTTTTCCAGTCCCTGGCAGGAGAGCTCCCTTCCCACACTTTTGGAACCAAATAAAATTGCCACCTTTAAATTTTTTTGCTTCCCCATTTTATCTGAATATTCAAAGTAAGGTTCAAGCCACTTTTTCTGTTCTTCTAAATTGCAGGAAAAATAACTCATAAGGATAACCTCATCTGCCTTTTCAATAAGTTCAAATCTGGACCTGTCACTTACTCCACTATTTCCTTCCCTTTCCAGGGTTACAAAAGTGGAGTATTTTATTTGATAATTTTTTGTAGAATAAAAATTATTCACATAGTTTTGAAAATTTTTATCTGTAAATTCAGAGTCATCTACAATTTTATCTATTCCAATTTCTCTGTTTAAGGATAGAAATCTGGCATACCTTTCAATGGGGTAGTTTAGTTCTGCATACAAAAGATTTACTTTCTTTATCCCTGCATTGTAAAGATTAGGTACAATACTTTTTAAGATGCTTTTGAATTTCTCCTCTGATTCCTTTTTTTCTGTAATTTCCCTTCCAATGTTTAAATTTATTTCAGATATCTTATTCTTTTTTATGTAATCAATTAAAAGGGATAAATCAGAAAAATCCCCCCAGGCACTCTGCCAGATGTCTAAAATTATATAAGGTTCTTCTTTCATCAAATCGCCTTCTATATCTTCTTTTTTTAACTTAGTTTCTGTTAAATTTTCCCTTTCCTTTTTCCCTGAATTAAGATTTTCTTCCCTTTTACATACATTTGAAAATTTTTCCAGAGGGACTTTATCTTCCTTTATAAGCTTTAAAACCCTTATAATTTTTTCTGCATTGGGGCAGTCCCTTTTTTCAAAATACCCTTCCAGCTGGCCCAAAAGTTCCTTCTTTATTTCATCCAGTTCTTTTTTAAAAAATCCTTCCCCTTCAAAACATTTAATTAAAGGAGGAGCAAGATTTTCAATTTTACCAGTTTCCTTTGATCTCAAACTTGAAAAAAGGTTTAACTTGAATTCTTCCATTTTAAGTTTTGAATATTCCTTAATTTCTGAAGAAAAAATGCAGGGACTTTTTGAAATCACACAAAAACTTTCAATTTTTACTCCAACATTAATGGAACTTTCTGCTTTTTGAAGATATTCAGGGCAGGGATCCTTAAAAGTTTTACAAAGGGCATTAAATTTTTCCAGGATTTCCCTGTTGAAATCCTGAAGGTTTTCCCTTTCCACAATTTTCAATTCCATCTCTTGGCTGTATCTTTTAAAATCCTCCCAACTACCTTGAAGTTCAAAAAAAGAAGGGTTTTCTTCTATAATTTTTAAAACCTGAAGATATTTGGCTTTTAAAAATTTATTAAATTCAAAATCCAGCTTTTCTTTAAGTTTTTTTGCTTCTTCAATATTATTTTCTACTTTTACCCTTTCAATTTCTCTTTTATAATAGTCCAGATCCATTTTCAATTCATAAAGGGTATCTGCTTTTCTTACTTTCTCAAAGGTCTCTTGAAGGGTGATAAAAGGACTATTTGAAAAGATTAAAAAATAAAAAATTATAAAAATCATCTAAGATTTACAATAAATAAATCCGCAGGGAAAAAAAATAGTTTTATTAAAAACCTTTTATAGTTATAAAATCAAAATCTGCTGCTGCTTTAAAGGTTACAAGCCCCACCTTTCCTATGGAATAGGTATCATCTACAGCATTTATTACAGCAGAATTTTGAACATAACAAATAATTCTGTTTCCTTTAAGTTCAACTTTCAAGTTGTACCAGTTGTTTCCACCAAAATTTAAAACTTCTCCTTCCAGGAAATCATAAGCCCTGGGATTTTTGATATCAATCCATTCTCCATCCACCATCTTTCCAAGAACTGCACCGGTTTCGCCAGCCAGACGGAACATATAATAATTTTTCATATCTTGCATTCTGAAAATCAACCCCGCTCCTACAATATATTTTCTATTATAGGCAGGGTTATCCATCAAGGCGTGTTCAGAAAAATTGATCCTTACAAGGGTTTCAATGGAACCATCGGCAACCTGAGGATTGGAAAGATAAATTATGGAATTTAATTCTCTGGGGTCACTGGTGGTCTGTGAAAGAAAACCATCTATCCATTTCCATCTGCCAGTCCTTTCAACCCACTCATTTTTGTGGGTATCAAAGTTATCCCTGAAAATTATGTTGCTTTCCTGGGGCTGAGCTGGGGGAACTACCATAATGGGCTTTTCATCATCAGAAGACCTGCAACTTAAAAGGGTAAATAATACTAAAAATAAAGATAAATACTTCATACTTTCCTCCTATCTTTTTGGGGAAACTTCATAGTCCCTATAATCTTTTCTTAAATAGACCGTGTATTTATAACATTCACCTTCAGGAAAGGAAAAGAGTTGTTTTTCCCTGAAATCACTTCTGTATGCTGAAGTAAAAAACACCAGATTATAACTGCCTGCCTTTGCCAGAAATTCTTTTTTTTGCTTTGGATCCAGGCTAAATTCTATGTATTCTGGTCCATCAAAAGTAAATCTGCAAAACCTGTCTTCTATTCCATTTTCTACCACCACAAAGGACATCCCATCAGGCACCTTTCCTTTGCAATCTATCTCTTCCCAGACCAGAACATAATCACCAAATTGAATTGATTTCCCTTCAGACCTGGATTCACTTTCCGTTCTGCATCCCAGAAAGGCAATTAAGATTAAAATCAATCCCAAAAATCTAAAATACATATATACCTCCCTATACTTTTCATCCATTATAACATAAATTCAAATTCTTTTTGGAGAAACCCACCCCCCTTTTAAATGAAACTGGGAAAAAAATTCAAAGACACTCTTTATTTTTTGGATATTAAGTAAATAATGGTAATAGGTCATTTCCTGAAAATTTGAAAAAATTAAAAGGAGGAGCCACTTAAAACTCCTGTAAAAAGGGAATAAAATAAAATGCAGAAGAAGAGTTAAATTATTTTGGAAAAACCCTATTAAAAGGGGCAAAAGAATAATAGCCATTAAAGTTTTAAAGGTTATGAAATTTAAAAGAAAGCCAGCCAGAATTATTAAAATTCCTAAAAATTCTATAAAAGGACTTAAAAGCTCAAAGAATAAAAAGTAAGGAAATACAAAAGTTCCTATTGCCCCATATTTTGGTTTGAAAAAAATATCCCTGTGAAGCAGGAGGGTTGTCAGAAGTCCTTTTTGCCACCTTTTTCTTTGTTTTATTAAGTCTTCAAAATTATCTGGGGCTTCTGTCCAGCAAAGGGCATCTGGAACAATTAAAATTTTATATTTCTTATTCTGCTCTTTCAATCTTTTATGGATTCTCACCACAATTTCCATGTCTTCCCCAATGGAAAACCTCTGGAAACCCCCAACCTCTCTTACTATTTCAGAATGAAATATCCCATAAGCACCTGAAATTATGACTTCTCCATTGATTAAATCCCACCCTGCCCTTCCCAGAGAAAAAGCCCTCAAATATTCCAGGATTTGTATCCTCTCTATATTTTTTTCTGGAACTTTTATCTTATATTTTGAAGAGGAAACCTCAGAGCCATTTCTCAATCTTATAAATCCTCCTGTGCCTACAACTTCCTTATCTAATATATGGGGAAGTACAGCCCTTATAAGAGATTCCTTTGGAAGGATTACATCGGCATCCACAAAACAAAATTTTTCTCCTGTGGCAAAATTTATTCCACAATTTAAGGCATCAGCTTTGCCTCCATTTAATTTATCAATGAGGATTAACTTTTCATACCTCTGACTTTTGTAAGTTCTGATTACTGGCTCATGGGGGAGGAAACTTTTTTGTTTTATATAAGATGGAAAAAAAAGGAAGTCCTTTTTTAAAATTTCTAAAGTATTATCTTTTGAACCATCATTTACTATTATAATTTCTAAGTTAGGGTAATCATTTTCAAGAAAGGAAAGAAGGGATTGGGAAATGGTTTTTTCTTCATTGAAAGCAGGAATTACCAGGGAAACCTTTGGAAGACAAAATTTTAAATTTTTAAGTATATCTTCCCTTGCCCAGAAGGTCTTTTTTCTAATCCTTTTAATTGAAATATAAGCACCAAGTAAAAGCAAAAAGAAAGTAAAAAAATAAATTATAAAAAAAACAAAATATAAAAGGGAAAGGAATTTAAAAATCAAATTTCTTCTCCTTTATAAAATTATTCACTCTATCTCTGTAAAGGGGATTCTCCATTTTAGTTAAAATCCATAAAATCAACCCTTTTATTTCATCTTCTTTCCACTCCTTTATTAAATTAAAAAATTTAAAGAGCAAAGAATCCTTATTTTTTGAAATATCCAGTAAATTTTCCATTGTTTCCAGAGTCTTTGGATGTTTCAGAAGGGTTAATTTTTCAACGATTATATTGAGACAGGAGGCAGGGATACCACCTTTTAAAGAGATAATAAACTGAATAAATTGATCTGGTTCTGGAAAATAATCTTTAAGGAAAATTTCCTTTTCCTTTTCATTAAGGCACAAGAAAAACTCCAGGGCCTGTCTGAAATCTTTATCGCAGTAATATTGAGAAAAAAAGGAAACATAAATGTACCTTAAATTTCCTGGTACTGTTTTAAATTTAAAGTCAAAGTATTGAAAATATTTTTGAATTTCTCTTCTTTTTAAAAATAAATTTATAAAACCCTCCTGAAAGGAGGGTGGAAATATATCCAGCTGATATAATATTTCTTCATAAGTATCTTCTTCTGATAAGATTTCAATATAGGGCAATATCTTTTCCATAACATCTTCTTTCTGGCAAAAATGTTTTTTTATAATAAAAAACAACTCTTTTCTTTTTTCTTTATCCAGATGCGGGAAAAGTTCCAGGGCAACCTCTATAAATAAAATGGGTCTTTCCTCAAAATTTCTTTTGAAAAAATCATAATTTTCCATAGAAATAAATTTTAAAGTATTAATGGAATGTAATTTTAATAAAACATCTTCACTCTTTAAAAATTTTAAAATAATTTCAAATACTTCTTTTTTTTTGACATTTTTTAAATAATTTATGGCAGCACTTTTTATATAATTTTCTGAATTTTCTAAATCAAAAATTGCCCTTTCTTTGTATTTAGTATCCCCTATTGTTTCCAAAATCCTGTAGGAAAACCACCTTTTTTCAGAAGAAAAGGAGTCCTTAATAAAAGGCAAAAGCCCTTCAAGTTCTTCTGCCCTTAAAATTTCACCCTGTTTAAACCTTGAAAGAAAATAAGAAAATTTTTTCTCCCTTAAAAATAAATAATAAAGAAATACCGAGATTAAAATTAAAAAGGAAAATAAAGAGGATATTACAAAAAAATTAAAGAGCATCATTTTATCTTTTTCTTAATGGAACCCCAGTGATGGATTGCTATGCCATCAAAATTATTAAATTTCAAAAGCTCTTCAATAAAATTATTTATATCCTCCCAGCTTCTATTAAAAAGAGATATCCTTTCAGGAGGAGTTTCTTCAAAAACATCAACTCCCCACTTGCCTGGCTCCAGGGATATGAAAAAGAGCCCTTTTCTGTTTGTCTCCCTCAGGAAAAGGTGAAAATTATTATTTTCATTTTCATAAACCTTATAAACTTTATCGGGTGGTAAATTCTGGGTCTCCAGGGCAAGGTATATTTTTTTATTTTTATCGGAAGCCAGGTTTAATTCATTTTTTGAAACATCTAAAATTCCTGAATCTCCTTCTATCTTGCTTCTGTAAGCCATAACTGAAAAGCCATCAGAATTATCCAGGATACCTTCTAAAATCTCCTTCCCTCCTTTGAGATTATCCAGCCAGAAAGGAATGTCTAAATAAAATTCTAAATCTGGAAAAGACCTCCTAATTTTTTTAAGCAAATTCAAATATTGCCCATAGATTTCCTTGTAATTTTTATTGTTATAAAACCTTAAAGTGTAGGGTTCAATATCCAGATGAAAAGGTGGAAGGGGTTTTGAAGGAAAATATTTTTCCCAGAAATATTTAAAATAATTTATTTGATTTATGACCCTGAAATGAAGGGGCTCTAATGAGAAACCTTTATAACCATCCAGTATTTCCATTTCAAAATTATTATCCATAAGATCTTTTAAAAATTTATAAAGGGATTTTCCTCTTTTCCTTATCCAGAAATTTTCTTCCTCCTCATATAATTTATAGGGTATCTGCAAATAGACCTTCTCAATTTTTGCAATTTTCAATTTCCTTAAAACTTCTTTCCAGATCCCTTCTTCTTCAATTATATCTATGGTATCCCAGAGATAAATACACCTCTTTCCCTTTTTTCCAAGATTCTTTTCTGTTTCATTAAAGGTTATTTTCTCATCGATTCTTTTTTTATCTACAATACTATCCAGTTTCCAATTCCCTTTCTCATCCTTTCTTATAAAGTAATCATATTTTTCCAGGTCCAGGTCCTGAATATGAAGAGCCCCCAGTGAATTTTCCAGAATTCCTTCATCTACAATTTGCATACCCTTGACCTTTTTATTTCCCTTATAGATGAAATTTTTCTCCTCACAAGAAAGAA